>CAZFLF010000112.1:0-11005 GCA_964519825.1 uncultured Pirellulaceae bacterium
GTCAGAGGTCAGAGGTCAGAGGTCAGAATTATTGGTCATTGGTCATTGGGATTTGGTCATTGAGATCAGGAGTCAAGTAGGGGGGATGCGCGCCAGTTCTTCCCACAGGTGAGCACTGGCGCGAATTCCGCGATGGAAATCGGCGAGGGAGAACTTTTCGTTCGGGCTGTGGGTGTTATCGTCGTCGAGGCCCCAGCCGAGCAGCAGCGTGTTCGCGCCCAGCTTGTCGCGAAACGCGGTAACGACCGGGATCGAGCCCCCTTCGCGGATGTAAACCGGCGCGCGGCCGAATCCACGTTCGATGGCCCGGGCTGCGGCCGCGACAAATGGGCTGTCGAGCGGCACGACTACCCCTTTCGTCATGCCCATTTCGATCAGCTCCCATTGGATACCCGGCGGGCACGCTTCGCCGATCCGCTGGCGCAACCCCGCGGTGATCTTCGCCGGATCCTGATTGGGAACCAGACGGAAGCTAAACTTCGCGCCAGCCTTCGCGGGGAGAATGGTCTTGCTCCCTTCACCTTGATATCCACCCCAGATTCCGTTGCAGTCGAAGGTGGGCCGAGCCGAGCGGCGCTCCAACGTAGTGAATCCGGCTTCACCGGTCAGTCCGGCCACTCCGATCTGCTGCATGAACTCCGAATCGTGGAACGGCAAGGCAGCGAATTTCTGGCGTTCGAGATCCGTGAGCGGCACAACGTCGTCGTAAAAACCGGGAACCTGAATGCGGCCGTTGCCGTCGCTGAGACCGGCGAGCATCTTGGCCAGCGTATTGACCGGATTGGTCACCCCCCCACCGAAAGTGCCGGAATGCAAGTCTTGCTTGGGACCAACCAGCCGCAATTCGTAATACGCGATCCCGCGGAGTCCGTACGTGATCGCCGGCTGACCGGGGGCGAACTGCGACGTGTCGCTGATTACCACGACATCGCACGCCAGCCGCTTCTGGTTCGCGGGGCCGTTCAAGTATTCATACAAGCTCTTGCTGCTGACCTCTTCTTCCCCCTCAATCAGAAACTTCAACTGGAGCGGGAGTCGGCCGGCGGTTTCGATCCAGGCCTCGGCGCTCTTCACGTGTGTGAGCATTTGCCCTTTGTCATCGGTCGCGCCGCGAGCGTAAATGTTTCCGTCGCGGCGAGTCGGCTCGAACGGCGGAGATTTCCATTCGTTGAGCGGGTCGGGGGGTTGAACATCAAAATGTCCGTAAACCAGCACGACTGGCGCGCCCGGCACCGGCGGCGATTCGGCATACACGAGCGGATGGCCGGCCGTTTCAATAATCTCGGTCGTCAAACGGAGCCGGGTAAACTGGTTAGCGACCCACTCGGCTGCCCGCCGGACATCGCCGCGGTGGCGACTGTCAGCGCTTACGCTGGGAATACGCAGTAGTTCGCACAAATCCTGTTCGAATTGCTCGCGGTGGGTCTCGAGAAAACTGTCTAAGTTAGTCATGGCTGTCCTTTTCCAAAAAACGGGCGACTCAATATAATGCCGGCGCAGCGACGTGACGAGGTGAAGCGAACCGGATCCGTGATCTTGTGCTCTGTGACAGCTAAATAATTGGAAATTGAGCGAACGGGCGCTAGCCCTCGGTTCCCCAGAAGAACCGGCGGCTAGCGCCGTTCCGCTCAGTGCAACGACAGTTGGAACGTCCTGTCTGGAAATCGTTGCTTGGAGGGTGATCAGAAACGGATTACAACGATACTCATGGCGAAACGACAACAGACCGCCACGGCGGAACCTGACATTACCCCGAGTCAACAGGCGACGGCCAAGTCGGGGACTAAACCGAAGCGCCAACCGCGCTACAACGTGATCCTGTGGGATGACGATGACCACAGTTACGATTATGTGATTCGAATGATGCGCGACCTGTTCGGTCACCAGCAGGAAAAAGGGATGCAGATAGCCACCGCGGTTGACAAGACCGGACGAGCGGTGTGTCTAACGACGACCCGAGAGCATGCGGAATTGAAGCGGGATCAAATCCATGCGTTCGGCCGCGATGCCTTGATGGAACGCAGCAAAGGTTCGATGGGCGCGTCGATCGAGCCGATTGAGGAAACTTAACTTTGTCCGCGATACTCAAGACCATTACGCTCGGCTGCAAAGTCAATCAGTACGAGACCGAGTTTGTCCGGGAAGGGCTGCTCGGAATCGGCTATCGCGACGCGGTCGAGAGTGAAGGGGCCGATTTGTGTGTCGTCAATACCTGCACCGTGACGAACGAAGGAGATTCCAAGAGCCGGCAGGCGATCCGCCGGCTGGCGCGTGAGAATCCGCGGGCGCGAATCGTGGTAATGGGATGCTACGCGACCCGCGCGCCGGAGGAAGTCGCCGCTTTGCCCGGAGTCGCGGAGGTGGTCACCGACAAGCGCGAACTACCCGACCTGCTCGGCCGGTTCGGCGTGGTGGATATCCCGACCGGCATTTCGCGGTTCGGCGACCGGCATCGAGCGTATGTCAAAGTTCAAGACGGTTGTCTCTTGCGGTGTAGTTACTGCATCATTCCGTCGGTGCGACCCCAGCTTTACAGCCGGCCACTGCAGCATATTTTGGACGAAGTTCGGCGGTTGCTCGACAACGGCTATCGCGAGATGGTTCTGACCGGAATTCATCTCGGTCATTACGGCGTGGACTGGAATGCGAATCGACCGAAGTGCGATTGGACCCGCCTCTCGAATCTGCTGGCCGCGATCGTAAAGATCGATGGTGACTTTCGTGTGCGTCTGTCGAGCATCGAGGCGACCGAAGTCACTCGCGATTTGATCGATGTTCTGGCTGATAACCCCAACAAAGTCTGTCCGCACTTACATATTTGCCTGCAAAGTGGTTCGGACCACGTGCTGCGTCGCATGCGGCGTCGCTGGGGGACGCGCCAGTTCATGGACTGCTGCCACACGATTCGCGAGCGGCTGGACGATCCGGCGTTCACGACCGACGTGATCGTCGGGTTTCCGGGCGAGACCGAAGGAGACTTTGAGGCGACCTGCCGAGTGGTGCGCGAAGTCGGCTTCTCGAAGGTTCATATCTTCCCGTTCAGTCCACGCCGCGGCACTCCGGCTGCGGAAATGCCTGACCAGGTAATGGGAACCGTCAAGGCTGATCGCGTGGAGCGGCTTTCGCAGCTGGAGTCAAAGCTGCGCCAAGAGTATTTCTTGCGACTGGTTGGTCGTTCCTTGAATGTCCTGGTCGAGTCCTCGCTGAAAACCGATTCCAGCCGCTGGATTGGCACGTCGTGCCGGTATGCACCGGTCGAATTGCCCGCGTCGGGGGACGCTTCGGGGCGGCTCATCCACGTCGTACCATCTGGTCTTGTCGACGGGCATTTGGTGGTGACAGCATAGCTGTTGTCTTGCCCCGTTTCGCCCGCTTCGTTCCGCCAATCTGTCTTTACACGTTTGCGAATCGTCTCTACGATTCCCCCCACTTTCCGCTCTCATAACTGTGATTCCCGCTCCCGGAGCAGGCCAATGAATGGAATCAGCCTGTTACTCTTATTGTCGTCGCTCGGCGCCACGACCGGCGTCGAGCTGAATACGAGCAACCAGCCCGTTTACACGATTCGCATCGAGTCGTTGCTGATTAACGAGCTGCGCGCCGGTCAGACAATTCCCATCCTTGTGGCGCCGAAGGATCGTGGCCTCCGTCATTTCAAGATCGCGATGACCCCGGACGGTAGCTCGCGCAATAGCGGGTTGTCGCGCGCGAGTGACCTTAATAACTCCCGCGCGGGAGATCTGTTCGACTACGAACCCACACAGCTGGAGAATGGCGAGATTGAATACGTTGTCCAAATCTCGCCCGAGCGTTTGGAAAGTCTCGCCGCCGGCAAGGCTATCGAAGGGGATATCGCAGCGGAAATCGCCGAAGTTGACCGGTATTTGATCTTTGTGAACGTTGGGCAATTACCTAGCCAGCAACGAGCTGCGGCGTTGGCCGCCAACGGAAACGCTTCCCCATTGCGTTCTGGCGGGAACAAGGACTTGATTCCAGCCGGCGCTGAATCCCGAACCGCGCCGGGAACCACGTCGCGGAATAACGCCCCATCGCTTGCGAGAGCACCCGTCCAGTCCACTACGCAGCCTAGCACCCAGCGCGGTTTTCTAACGAACGACTCGCGCACGAATTTTCGAAACCAGCCGGATCAGAGTACGGTTAACCCGCCTCCGTTCGCCAATTGGCCGCTGCCGACAACGTCCCAGAGCAACACGCTGCCGCGCTCGCCAGGACTTTCAATGGCAGCCGATCGCAATGCCTACGTGAATCAGCAGCCACCTTACCCCGATCCCAACGCAGGCTACGCACAGCAGAATTCGGCACCGTATCCGCAGCAGCCAGGCTACGGACAGAATTTCCCGGTGGGATACCCACAGCAGGCACCGACCCTCGCCGCCAGAAACGAAGTTCCACCAGCCCAGCAAAACACAGCGCAGCCGACCACGCCCGCCTGGGCGCCCCCCCCGGCCAACAACCAGACGGTCGCACAGTCACCAACTACGACGCCAGCGACAGCGAAAATCGAAGCCGTTCCCGAACGTCCCTGGACGCCGCTCATCCTGACCACCTTGGCCTTGTTTGCCTCCATGGGCGCAAATGCTTACCTCGGTTGGCTGTCTTGGAGCTTCTTCTGGCGATTTCGCGATGCGGTAACGGAAGCGGCTCGTGCCCGAGCGAATCATTCATCCAGCCGCCAGGCAGCGTAGCTAACGAATGACCAAATCCCAATGACCAATGATTCGCCTTCCTGACCTCTGACCTCTGACCTCTGACCTCTGACCTCTAACCTCTGGCCGTCGATCGATGGAAGTGGACGTGCTTCCATTGGCCGTCAATTCGCTGCCAGACGCGGGTTTCCTCGACTGCGACCGTGACCGGATTGCCACTGCCGTCGAGTTTCTGAGTCAACCGAATGTAGCTCACAACCGCCGCGTCTTCGCCCATTAGCCGAACGTGCGGCGAGGCCAGGGTAGTGTTGCGTTTCGCGGGAGCCCCTTCCAGGTCGAAGTAGTACTTGTGAAACTCCAGTCCTTCGACGAGTTGGCCGAGCGTTTCGGGTTCAAAGCAGGTCAGTGTCACGTCACACAACTGCGCATACGTCTCCCAGTCCTTTTCTCCAATGGAATCGAGAAGTTGCGCGGTTAGATCCACCAACTGCGAATCGAGCGAATCAGACATCGGAGTTTCCTTTAAATGGATCGTTTAACCGCAAGCCGCAGGAGTGCGCTTCGTGTTGTGCGTCCGGGTGGGTGGCCACCCCCGCGATCGAGAGCTGCTTTAGAGCGCACGCCTGCGGCTTGCGGTTAAACGACGTGATTACCCGGCGCTAATCTACAACGCGGTCGAACACTCGGAAATGCATGGAGTACAAGTTTTTTGCGTCGGCCGGATGGCTCGTTTCTTCGACAAACCGCCACTGTCCCGGGTCCCAGTTCGGAAAATGCGTGTCGCCATCTGTATTCTCATCCACGACGGTCATGTACAGGCGGTCGGCCAGCGGCAGTGCCTGAGAATATATCTCTCCGCCGCCGATCACAAAGACCTCGTCCGTGTCTCCAGCCAAACGAATCGCCTCCGGCAAGCTCCGCGCGATCAACACGCCAACGTTCCGATAGTTCGCCTGGCGCGTGATGACAATCGACGTGCGTCCTGGCAGCGGTCGGCCTATCGAATCGAATGTCTTGCGGCCCATGATGATCGGATGCCCCATCGTCAACCGCTTGAAACGCTGCAAGTCCGCGGACAGCCGCCACGGCAACTCGCCGCCGCGTCCAATCACGTTGTTCTTCGACATGGCGACGATGATCGACAGCTTCATGGCAATGGGTGACGGTCGCGACGCTGCGAAAGAGTGTTCAAGGAAGGATCCACAGCAAGACCAAAATCAAGCAAATCACAATGCCGACGACGAGCCACAACGGCCGGCGTTGTGGCGGCGAGTCGACGCGCGAGAGATAGTTTTCGCAAAACGGACATCGCAGTGATTCTTCGTGAATCTCCGCTTGGCAATAGGGACAGGCAATCGTTGGTTCCGTTTCCTCGTCGTCGGAACCGATGTTCTCGTTATTCGAATCCCAATCGTCCTCTTCCTGGTCATCCCAATCGTCTTTGTTCTGACCGCGACGAGCCATGACGGTAACTTTCTCACACCGCGACCGGGGCTGGGATGTGCGGATGCGGGTGATAGTCCTCCAGGGTGAAATCTGCAATTTGGAAATCAAAGATCGACTTCACGTCGGGGTTGATTCGCATTGTCGGCAACGCTCGCGGCTCGCGACCGAGTTGCAGACGCGTCTGATCCAAGTGATTGTTGTACAAGTGCGCATCGCCAAAGGTGTGCACGAAGACGCCCGGTTGCAGGTCGGTGACCTGCGCGACCATCATCGTCAGCAACGCATAGGACGCAATATTGAATGGCACGCCGATGAAGACGTCGGCGCTGCGCTGGTAGAGTTGACAGGACAGCCGTCCCTCGGCGACATAAAACTGGAAGAGGAGATGGCACGGCGGGAGAGCCATGCGCTCAATGTCGGCCACGTTCCAGGCACTCACGATCATCCGTCGCGAATCCGGGTTTGTCCGGATCTGGTCAATCACGTCGCTGATTTGATCGATCTGCCGGCCGCCCGGCGCTGGCCAACTTCGCCATTGATATCCGTAAACAGGGCCCAATTCTCCCTGTTCGTCCGCCCATTCGTCCCAAATCGTGACGCGGTTCTCGCGCAGATACGCAACATTGGTCTCACCGCGCAGGAACCACAGCAACTCGTGAATAATCGATCGAAGGTGGAGTTTCTTCGTCGTGAGCGCGGGGAAGCCGTGTTGGAGGTCAAACCGCATCTGGTGGCCGAAGATGCTTAACGTTCCCGTACCGGTGCGATCCTTTTTCGGCGTGCCGTTGTCAAGAATGAGTCGCAGCAAATCGAGGTACTGGCGCATGTCCAGACTTTTAGCGGCGATTCACCCAACTGGCAAGTCGCCCAGAAGGCCGGTCGTGATGCCATTTGAAGAACAGCAATCGGGTGGTCGGGGGCAAAGCGCACGGATGCCCCGGAAAATCGTGCATCTGGGGCTTCGCAAAACTCAGCCGCCAGCCACCCATTTTTTTTCAAACGGAAGCACGGCGGGTCGCACTCTTCGTCCCGTTCCCACCATTCATCCCGAAGCGGGCAGTGAATAGAATAGGGATCCGCGCAGACCAAGTTGAACAAATCGAAATTCCAACTAATGACCAACGATTCGGAGGACATTTCACCGACTGGAAATGACGCTAGTCAATTGCAGCGAGTGGCCGAGGACCAGGGAGCTTACGACCGCGTGTTTTGGTTGGCTTATCTGGCCAATGGGTTGGTTACGGTCTGCAACGCGATGATGTTTCGATACGCGGACTTCGTGGAAGTGCTGGGGGGCGAGGAACAGCAGCTCGGTCTGATCGTGGGCTGCGGGATGGTGGGGAGTATCCTGGTGCGATTCGCCCAAGGAGTTGGGATCGATCACTACGGCGCTTCCCGAATCTGGGTTTACTCGATGGTCGGATACACCCTGAGCCTGGTGGCCAACCTGTGGCTGACCTCGGCCTTCAGTCCCTCGATCTTTCTCGTTCGAATTTTGATGCAGTCGAGCCTGGCAGGTGTGTTCGGCGCGTCCATTACATTTGTGTCGCTACGTGTGCCGCCACAGCGCATGGCAGAGATCATCGGCACACTGGGAACATCCGGGTTCATCGGTATCCTGATCGGTCCGTCGATTGCCGATTGGTTGTGCGGCAGTGGGTCGCCGGCGCGAGCGGACCTCCAGCACCTATTTCAAACCGCCGCCGGCATCGCGGTGGTGGGAACGGTGGCGACATGGTTCGCAGCACGCGGGGAATTCCGGAGCGCACGACGTCCTCAGCCACGATTGTCTAATCTGCTGCGCCGTTATACTCCGTGGATGACGGCTTTGGTCGCGGCGGCGATGGGCGCGGGGTTCGCCATCCCGTTTACCTTCCTGCGTCCGTTCGCAGCGGAATTGCACATCGAGCGGATCGGCATTTATTTCGGCGTCTATGCCGTGGCGGCGTTCATTGCGCGAGTGTCGACGCGACAGATGTTTGAGCGCTACGGCAACCGGCGTTGGATCATTGCCGGAATAACCTTGCTCACGGTGAGTTACTTGCTCTATATCCCGGCGACGAACATGTGGACGTTGGCCCTTCCTGGAGCAGTCGCAGGCGTGGCCCACGCACTACTCTTTCCAGCTGTGATGGCGGCCGGAACCTCGGCCTTTCCTCGACGCTTCCTCGGAGTCGCGACGTCCCTCATGCTGGCAATGTTCGATTTTGGCACCTTTATCGGCGCTCCGATTGTGGGGACATTCCTGCACGAAGCTAAGCAGCGAGGTTTCCCGGCTTACCCGTGCATGTTCGGAGGCATGGCCGTGGTCTTTGCGGTAATCTCAGTCGCTTTCTGGATCAATTCCCGCACCATCCGCGACGCGGACGCTCCTTGAATTCAGGCCAGCGGACTCTTTGATCGTTTAACCGCAAGCCGCAGGCGTGCGCTGGCAGCGAATGCCTAAGGAATACGTCACCCAAGCTGTGAACTGGGCGGCCGTTCGTTTAGAATCGGCCACACGGCCGTGAACGGATGAAGCTGGCGGGAAGTCAGCCTTTAGGGGACGTCGGGAACGGACGGTGCCTACCATTCGGGAAATACTCGTTGGCTCGGATCGATCCGCGGAATGAAGGAATTCCTGCATGCGAGGATTGGAAATCGGGTTTGATAAGCCGTGGTATCTAGTGCTCTTGGTGCTGGTGCCGCTGCTCTGGCTGTTCAGCTTTCGCAGTTTGGCCGGGCTGGGAAACTTTCGGCGGCTGCTGGCGATTGCGCTGCGCACCGCCGTATTGGTATTCATTGTCCTCGCGCTCGCCGAAGTCCAATTGCTGCGGACCAGTCACAAGGTAACGGTGATCTACCTGCTCGATCAGTCGGAGAGCATTCCGCAGGAGAAGCGGCAGGCGATGCTCGATTACGTGGTCAAGGCGGTGGCCAAGCATATGCAGGCCGAGCGTCAGGATCGGGCGGGGGTCATCGTATTTGGTCGCAACGCCAACATTGAAATCCCGCCATTCGACGACTACGTGGTTGCTCTCGGCGGCGTCGATAGCTACGTCAATTTGCGCACGGACGCTACGAACCTCGAGACGGCTCTGAAACTTGCCAAAGCGTCCTTTCCGGAGGATTCCGCCAAGCGAATCGTTCTCGTCACAGACGGCAACGAGAACATGGGGGACGCCCGTTCCATCGCGCCCACTCTGGCCGAAGATGGGATCGGCATTGATGTCGTTCCCGTGAAGCTTGAATCGCGGGCCGAGGTTGCCGTCGACAAAATCGTGCTGCCACCGGACATTCGCCGCGGTCAACCCGTTGACGTGACGATCGTCCTTTCGAATTATTCGCCGCACCCGATCGGCGGAAAATTGAAAGTGGTGCGCCGCATTGGGCCCAACGAGACACTCCTGTCTGAAGAACAAGTCGAGCTCCGGCCGGGGGTAAAGAATGTCTTTCGATTACCGGAAAAGATCGAACAATCCGCCGTCTATACCTACCAGGCCGATTTCTTTCCCAACGATCCTCTCGATGACTTAATGGTCCAGAATAACCGGGCCACCTCCTTCACGCACGTCCGCGGCAAAGGAAGTGTGCTGTTGATCGAAGACTGGCAGAACCCCGGCGAATTCGAGCGTCTCATCGACCGGCTCCGGGCCAACAATATCGAAGTCTCGGTGATGGGTTCGAACCGGTTGTATTCCAGTCTCGCGGAACTACAGGCCTTTGATTGCGTAATTCTGGGCAACGTCCCGCGCAGCAGCGGCGATGACGTGAATGGAGTGACCGGGTTCAGCGACGAGCAAGTCGCCATGCTGGTCCGCAACACCGAACAGATGGGCTCCGGCCTGGTCATGTTGGGTGGGCCAAACAGTTTCGGCGTCGGCGGCTGGTCCAATACTGAGGTTGAGAAGGCCATGCCGGTCGATTTCCAGATCAAGAACGCCAAGATTCGCGCGGTGGGGGCGTTGGCCATGATCATGCACGCCTCTGAGATTCCGGAGGGAAATTTCTGGCAAAAGAAAATAGCGGAACAATCCATTAACGCTCTTGGTCCCATGGACTATTGCGGCGTACTGCAGTTTGACGGCGGGACAACCACGTGGCTGTGGAAGGAGCCGATCGGGCTCTCCCCCGTTGGCGACCAGCGCAACATGATGCTCGCGCGCGTCGGACGGATGACTCCGCAAGACATGCCGGATTTCGATCCGGGCCTGATCAAGGCCTTCACGTCGTTTAGTCGGATTACGCAGGCCAGCGTCAAGATGATGATCGTGATTAGTGACGGCGATCCCTCGCCCCCAAGCTCGGCCCTGTTGAGCAAATTCAAGGCGAGTGGCATTCAGATCACGGCCGTGGCGGTCGGCGCGCATGGCCCCGCCGAACATCAGACGCTGAAGAATATCGCGAATGCGACCGGCGGGCGTTATTACCGGGTCAATGATCCGCGAGCATTGCCGAAGATCTATCAAGCCGAAACGCGGCGGGTGGCCCGGCCCCTGATTCACGAGAATGAACAAGGAATCGGCATCGCGAAGGTGAATTCGACTCACGAGATCCTCCAAGGCATCGATGGAGGCATTCCGAAAATTACCGGACTTGTCATGACCACGCTCAAAGAGAATCCGCTGGTGGAAGTGGCTCTGCTGTCCCAGGAACCAGCCGATGAAAAGAACGCGACGCTGTTGGCGACGTGGACGTTTGGTCTGGGGCGGACCGCGGTGTTGACCACCGATACGGGAACTCGCTGGGCCAAGTCGTGGAATGAATGGAACAATTACGACAAGTTCTTCAGCCAACTCATCCGCTGGTCGATGCGGCCGGTCAATGATTCGGGCAAATTCAGCGTCGCGACGGACGCCAAGGACGGCAAAGTCCGCGTCGTCATCACGGCCCTCGACAAGAACGACGAGTTC
>CAZFLF010000113.1:0-11002 GCA_964519825.1 uncultured Pirellulaceae bacterium
GACTTGGCACGCAAAAGCTGGAAGCGGAAGTGCGTTCCAAGTTTCCGCAAACTACGGTGCTGCGCATGGACAGCGACACGATGGAACGGCCGGGAAGCCACGAGGAAGCGTTCCGGAAGTTTCGCAACGGTGAAGTCCAGATTCTGCTAGGTACCCAGATGATTTCTAAGGGTTTGGATTTCCCCAACGTCACGCTGGTGGGAGTCGTGAACGCCGACACCGCCTTGCACTTTCCCGACTTCCGCGCGGCGGAACGAACGTTTCAGCTGGTGACACAGGTAGCCGGACGAACCGGCCGTGGCGAACGAGGCGGACGAGTGCTGGTCCAGACTCTGAGCCCCGAGCATCCGGCGATTATCGCGGCGGCGCGGCACGATTTCGCCCTCTTTGCCCAGCAGGAACTCCCCATCCGCCGCGAGTACGGCTACTCGCCATTTGGATCGATGGTGCGTCTGATTGTGCGCGGGCCCCATGAAAAACCGACCGAAGAGTTCGCGGAAGCGATCGGCCAACGAATGCAGCAGCGGATCGAAGCGGAGAAGTTGGATGTGCGAGTTCTCGGCCCCGCTCCCGCTCCGATTGCTAAGCTCCGCGCGCACTACCGGTTTCACTTGTTGTTGCAGGGACCTCATGGCGAAGTATTGCGGAGTCTCGCGCGTGATGCCGACACAGGCCTGACTCGCCCCGACGGCGTCCTCTGGTTGGCCGATGTCGATCCATTGGACATGTTGTAGATGCCGAATTCTAGTACGGAGTACGGGGGTACGAAGTACGGAGTGCGACCCCTGCCGAGGTAAGAAACGCTGGCGTTTGGTTACTTGAGCCTAGCGTGGAGAAATCCACACGAATGGACGTCCCGCTTCATCAACGCGCAGGTCGCTGGACAGCTTGCCTTGGTACAGCAGATTATCGAGCACCTTGCGGTACATGGCTCGTCCCTGTGGATATTTCACTTTGACCGCCGCCAGGTCGATTCGCTGCCGAGCCATTCCGTTGTGATCGAACAGAAACGGTACACCGACTCGCGGCTGGATCGCGTCGATCGCTGTTGCCAGCGACACGTCTTTGATTTCGACGTTCAACGATTCGAAGAGCTTGGGAGCCAGCTTGACGGGAGTGTCTTCGGAAGGCCAGCCGACCGGCCAAGACTCCTCGGTTTCGCGCACTTCGCAGATCCACAAGCGCACGTCCTTCCCAGCTTTCTCCGGGCGGAATACCAGGCCGAGTGGTCGCACCACGGCGGACAGCGCCGTACCGCCAGCCAAGCCGCGCAAATCGTCACCGCACGTTTCCTCGACGCCAAACGCCCGTCTGGCCGCCTCTGATACCGCGAATTCCAGTGGCAACCCCTTCACCAGGTCGCGGGCCACGTCGCCGCAGCGACGCCCTTTGGTTTCACACGTCGTCGGCGGAGCCAGCTTTTCATGAAACGCAACCAACTCCTCGGACGTCAAGCCGAACGCCGTGGTCTTTTTCGTCGGCCCGACAACTCCCTCGGTTTCCACCTTCTTGATCCAAGCCGCCAATCTTTCGCGATCGCTCAAGGAGAACTCGCCACCAGGCAACCGCAGTCGGTTACGACTCGTCAAGACACCCAACACATGATACGCGGGCCGATCATCGGTTCCGCGATTCGTGACCTGTTCGCGATCGTCCGGTTCCGATTGACGGATGCGAATCGAGGTCTGGTCCAATTTGGCGAGAAACTGCACCCAGCGCTGCGAATCAGTTGTCAAATAGCCCGCTTCGGTAACCAGCTCAAACTGCAGCGGCGGCGCAGCCTCGGCCTCGTACGCCGAAAGCGTGGCCAAGACGAATAAACTCAGACAAATCGGGTGGTCGATGCGGAAGGACATGAACAAACTCCAACTCGATTATACTTCGCCAATCAAAACCGCAACCGTTCGAATCCCGTCAGCCGCACCGACGGGGCGATCGTCTGCCACTGTTGAAGACGGAATCGGTGGTGTTTATCGTTGGATTCTCCACCGTCTTGAACAGTGCGAACCGGCCTGAACTCAGTCGCCGGCGTGCATCAAACGCGACCGATCATTTACTTGCTCCGCTGCCACGCAAATCCGTCCCATTGAAAGGCTTCGCGCAAGCTCGTCGCTCGAACTCCGCGCCCTGGATGGGCGGCGGCCGTTACGACGATCACCCTCGGTGCATTCGCGCAGTGCCGGCTCAGGCTTCCGCAGCGTCGTGAACCCCACGCGCTTGCATCGGGCTCTTTTTCATCCCTAGAATGCCTGCGGCGCGAGCGGCGGTTCTGGTGTCAACCGCATCGCCCTTTCGCTCCGCGGCTATCGTTCAACGGGTTTCTAGCTCGCGTAACTGTACCAACCGGAACCCGTCATCGATTCACGTGGGATAGAAATCTTAATGTTAGGCGGACGTGCCCGACTGAACATCGAAATGATTATTGATTCGCCACGAGAGCTCGCGTCCAGCCTCAACCATCAGCTGCGCCTTGGTTTGACGCCGCGGCCGTGGAAGTTGCACGAACCCGCGGACACGCTTTGGTGGCTGGTTCCATCAACTGATTGGCCGGCGTACCGCCACGGAAAACTCGTATTCTCGTTGGCCAAGGATAGCCCGCGCAAGCCGTTGCTTGGCTTGGATGATGAGTTGATAGCTGTTGACGGAATCTTTGCGGGTCTGAACATCGAAAAGGGATATGGGCGTGTTGCGATCGCAGTAGACCCCGCGCTCCGACGAAAAACCGCCCAGATCGTGGACGAGGGTTGGGCTTGGTGGCGTGTTGTCGATGGTAAAGATGGAACCACGCGATTCGGCAAGATGCTCGCCGCCCTGTCCGCGTCTAACCGCGCATACCTGTATGTGGTCTCTTCATACGTGCATGACAGGGAAAGTGATGTTCATCCGGAGCGCGACGCCGTGGTGTTTTCTTGCGACTCTGCCAGTCTCCGAGCCGTCCTTAACAATAATTTTCCCGTGGACGTACTCCGTGGAATCGAAAAGGCCACGAATTTTGCGACCCTGGCTGCACGACTGCGAACAATAGACGACTATCATTGGGTAGATTTGTACGTTGGTGCTCACGTAGCGAAAGGCGAGGTTGACCTCAACGATTTGGATCGTAGGTTACTCTCGCACTTTCGTGAGTGGGTCGTTGAAGCGTAAAACCAAGCCAGCGAGATTTATGAAACGTGCCGCCTAACCTCGCGCTGGAGCCGGCGGCGCTGTCCGAGGGTGATGCGCCGCGGCTCATCAGCGCGAGCCGTATCCCATCGAAGGTCTACGAAGTGGCAAACATTATCGACGTCTTGCTTTCGACCCACGATGAGGAGAAGTACCACTCTCGCGTTCTAACCTGGCTCGTCGACCCAACTGGCAACCACGGTCTCGGTCGTTCCTTTCTCGACACGCTATTGCAGCTCGCATTTCCCGGTTGGGCGTTCGACGAAGTCCTCCAGGTTCGCGCTGAATTCAGCCTTGACGCGTCAAGCACACCTGACGTGGGCGTACTCGCGAAACGACAACTGCTAATGATCGAGAATAAAACGCGGTTTTCGTCGATCACCGACGGTCAAGTCGAACGCTACCTCCGAACCGCTAGGGAGAAAGCCACTGACAAGGACATTCGATTGATACATCTGCTACCTGGTCCACCAAAGGAATTCGCTCATCTTGAGAAGCACGGACCTGACGTGGCGATTGTGTTTTGGGCGCAAATAGCTGAAATCCTGCGATCTTTCCTAGCCACCGATTCGGTCTCTGAAGTCGCGATAACCTCGCTCCACATGTATCACGACTACCTCACGCGTACGGTCGCCCAAGGAGCCAAAACCGTCGCCTTGGCTCCGGACCATCCTCGGATGTCGTTGTCCCGCTCCGGCTTTACGGCCAACTTCAGTTCCTCTCGCAGCGAGTACTTGAAACAGTCCGCGCAGCGATGCGCGGAACATCCCGAGAGACTTGATCTGATCCATGCATTTATCGGGTTCCTGGAAAACTTGCGACTAGTTCGCGTCGAATACAAACGTGGGAATACTCACTGGAACGTAACGGGTAGTATTCCTCGCGCGGACGGTGGCGTAACCTTGATCGTCCAACTCTATGCAAATGGGCGGATTTGCTACGAGTACCGACGACTCCCAGACTCATTGGCAAACCAATACCGCGCGATGACGTTTAACGATCCTGTAGGGGGATGGCGCGAAGTGTGGATTGAAGTCTTGCCGTTGGAAAAAACTTTCAACGCAATTAGAACCATTGTAAGCAAAGCTTCAATGACGGAATTACCTGTCGTTCCCTAGTAACGTAGCCCATATCCGATAACAACGTCTTGAACCGGAAATCGCGACAGGCTCGTTGGGCGATCGTTCGTCGATCGCGGGCGGGTGGCGCTGTCAGTCGTGCATTGTGTGCCACGTCCGGCCCGTGCTGAGGGGCGAGACGAGTTTCTGTCAGTCATTCGTTGCTGACCTGAAGCTGACGAAAACCGTCTGACCACGCCGAATCCAAGCCGTGCCACGCCTCCAAGTTGGTATTTTTCCTTTGCCAAGTCGACAATTGCGTTGCAGTTCAGCACGGGCTGCAAGTTCGACGATTGAGTCTCTTCTCTTGCACACTCATGTCGCTGGCAAGTGGTTTGGTGGACGGGTCATTTTTCAGTAGAATGACGGCATTGCCCAATCGATTAGCAGGAACGTGCCATGACCCATGCAATGCCATTCAGTGAAGTCTTGGAAGCAGCAGATCATTTGTCACAAGATGAACAGCAGGAATTGGTCGCCATCTTGAACCGCCGGTTGGCTCAAGCGATTCGCCAGCGCGTCGCAGCCGAAATCCAGGCGGCTCGCCAAGAGTTCGCGGAGGGCCGCTGCTTGCCTGGATCCCCCGACGAATTGATGCGCGAGATCTTGAAGTGAGGCGTCTCCTGTTGCGATCGGCTGCCTTCGTGCGGGCAGCCAGACGTCTGGTGAAAAGGAATCCGGAGACGGGTCCGATCCTGCACGCGACATTAGAATCGCTGGCAGAGAATGCTTTCGACCATTCATTAAAGACACACAAACTTACGGGAGAGCTTGCCGGTTCGTGGGCATGTAGTGCCGGTTACGACCTGCGAATTGTTTTCGAGTTTGTCCAGCATCAAGGTGCCGAGGCCATCCTCTTGCAAACCATCGGGACGCATGATGAGGTCTATTAGCGAGGTCCTCGGCCGGGTGGCGTTGTTAAGCATGGATTGTGAGAAATATCCCCATGACGACTCCAGAAGTTGACCAGCGTAGCGCAGCACGTCGCCTACGAGACGAACAAGTCTCCGCCCAGCCGCAGTTGGCACCCCTTGAGTTGCCACCCGACGCGCCGGCTTTGCCTGTAGAGAGTCACCTGGGTCGGCAGCCCCGGCGCCCAGTGGCCGTGGCGGGTATCGTGGAAAACGGCTTGGTGCGTCCGCTCGATCCCGCAGTGAAGCTGCCGGAACACTCGCGGGTCATTATTGTGGCGTCTGAGCAGACCTGACCGGGAGGCTGGTGCCGGACGTGGCACACATTTGGAGGGGGCGTGCGATAGAATGAAGTCAAGAGGTGCTCCACCATGAAGGCCGTCGAGTTTCAATCAGAACTGCGTCCCGATCACACGCTGAGCGTGCCTGCGGATGTTAGCGAGCGAATCCCATGCGGCCAGAGCCTGCGCGTGCTGGTCCTCGTTCCAGAAGACGCCGGAGATCAGGCTTGGGAGCAACTCGCAGCGGCAGAGTTCGGCATGGGTTACGCCGACAGCGACGCCATCTATGACCAACTACCAAATCGGTGATCTGCTGCTCCTGGACTTTCCGTTCGCGGCTACCGGTCCCGGTAAACTACGTCCAGCTCTGGTCATCTGATCTTTATTATGTCTTCCGCCAATCAAATCTCGATTGCCGTGTTGTGCGTCGTGGGGACGACAATTGCCGGAGCTGCCGAGCCGAAGCACGGAGACTTCTCATCCGAAACGGTGAAGGTCGGGACGGCCACTCGCGAATACCGGCTCGTCGTGCCGCCGACGGTCGACTTGACTCAGCCGGCTCCCTTGCTCATCGCCTTCCATGGCATACTCGTTGACAGCAAAGATTTCATGCCACGGTACACAAAGTTGAGCGAGGCTGCCGAGAAACACCACTTCATTCTCGCGTACCCCAACGCGATTGGGAGAATCTGGGGACTGAAGCCAGAGAGGGTCAAGGATGACCTCGACTTTTTCGACGCCCTGCTCGATAAGCTGACTGCCGACTTCAAGATCGACGCCGACCGGGTGTATGTGATCGGGATGTCCAACGGCGGCTACTTCGCGCACCTGGTCGGAAAGGAACGCTCCCAGACCATTGCGGCGGTGGCGTCACATTCCGGACCGCTCGGCGTGCAAGCGCTGTTGGGAGTGAACGCGGAACGAAAATTCCCAGTGCTGATCATCCACGGCGACCAAGATCGCCTGCTCCCGGTAGAATGGGCCCGGGAAAACCGGGACAAGTACACGAACGAAGGGCACCCAGTAAAGTACGTCGAAATATCTGGGCTTGGTCACGCGTGGGGAACGAGGTTCGACATCAACGAAACCATTTGGAAGTTCTTCACTGAGCACCCGCGGAAAAAAAAGTGAGCGGATCCGGCGCCTGGAACTGAGATTGTCGAGGATACAGATGATTAGCAACGATCGGGAGTTAGAAGCAACCTTGGAGCGAATTCGCCAATTCCAGGCTCAGCTTACCCATTTGCGGAAGATGGAGACAAATCCGACCAACTATCGACTGTCGGCATCCGGGTTTATTGCGGAAATCGACAGAATGCAGTTGGAAGTCCGCGAATACCTCAGCTTGCCACCCTCGCAAGTGACATCGCCAGCATGATCTTCTGCCGTAACCGAGCGACGAGCTAATCTAATTCTCGAAACGGCGCCACGACCGATCCAATCGCGTTGATCTGTTGTCCGTCGAAGGCTAGGATGCGAGCGGTCTTGTTTCGGTGTAGTGCTGCGGTTCGATGATGAGGGCTCTGAAATATGTTGCGGTTGCTCCATTCAGCTCGGTCGACGAACGCTTTGTGCAACGGGGTGAACCGGCGGGAATTCTTGCGTATTGGCAGTCTGGCGTTGGGCGGGTTATCGTTGCGGGAGTTGTTGGCGGCGGAATTGCGGGCTGGAATCGCGCAATCGCACAAGGCGGTCATCATGATCTACCTGGTCGGTGGCCCGCCGCACCAGGACATGTGGGACTTGAAGCCGGACGCGCCAGCGGAAATTGCCGGTCCGATGCGCCCCACGCACACCAATGTGCCGGGACTCGAAATCTGCGATCTCTTTCCGCAACTTGCGCGGCGCGCGGATCAATTGGCAATCATTCGCTCCGTCGTCGACTCGCAGGCCGATCACGATGCCTACCAGTGCTTCACGGGCCGGCGGCCGCAATCGAACGTACCGGCGGGTGGCTGGCCCCAGTTTGGTTCAGTGGTGGGCAAAGTGCTTGGACCCTCGGAACGAGCGGTCCCGCCGTTCGGTAGCTTGTGCTACACCTGCACGCATGGTCCGTACAACGAACCGGGGCCGGGGTTTCTCGGCGTGGGCCAAACGCCACTGCAATCCCGCGGTAAGGCACGCGAGAACATGGTCTTGCAGGGAGTCACTCCCGCGCGACTCGGTGACCGACGCACGCTCTTGTCGAGCATTGACCACCTGCGCCGCGACATCGATCAATCAAAAAAACTGAGCGGGATGGATGAGATCACGGAACGGGCGCTGAACATCCTGACTTCTTCCCGGTTAGCCGATGCGCTCGACTTGTCGAAGGAAGATCCGAGAGTGGTCGCGCGGTACGGGAGCGGTGATGAAAAAGTTCACATCGATGAGAACGGCGCTCCACGCGTTCCGCAGAGTTTCCTGCTCGCGCGGCGGTTGGTGGAAGCGGGCTGCCGGGTCGTGACGGTCAATTACAGCAAATGGGACTGGCACGGAGGTTCGTACAACACGATCTTCAATCGCGAACAAGAAGACTTTCCAATCTTCGACAACGCGTTTGCCGCGCTCTTGGACGATCTTCGCGAGCGCGGAATGGACAAGGACGTGTCCGTCATCGTGTGGGGTGAGTTTGGGCGCACCCCCATCATTAGCAAGCAAGTCGGCCGCGATCACTGGCCGAAAGTCAACTCGGCGGTCATCACGGGCGGTGGTTTCCGCACCGGCCAAGTGATCGGCGCCACGGACCGTCTGGGTGGTGAGGCGGTGGCCCGGCCTGTGACGTTCGGTGAAATCTTCGCCACTCTTTACCACCACCTCGGCATCGACACGACGAGCGTCACACTGCCTGACTTGAATGGCCGTCCCCAATACCTCGTCGACAACGACGCGCGTCCGTTGCGCGAACTCGTGTGAACGAAATGATTCAGCCCCTCACCCTGCCCTCTCCCCATAAACTTGCCATTGACGCGATTGCGTCTAACCGGCGTTGTGCGTGGCAAGTTCATGGGGAGAGGGGAGTTGTCCAGGCCTGTTGAATCGGCAGAGTGGTTAACCGTATGGTTTGTTGGAAACGCGAATCGCTGACAATCGCAACTCTCACGTTGCTCGTGTTCGCGCACGAGGGGCGTGCTGGCGGGTTGCGGGTCAGTCCCGATTCGGTTGTTTTGGACCGACCAGAGGCTTCCCAGCAGCTCTTAATCACTGAGACATTGCCGGACGGTCGAACTCGCGACGTGACGCGCACAGTGGTTGTCGAGATCTCACCGACTGGGGTCGTTGTCGCCGACAGTCATGGGTTGCTGCGCCCGGTAGCCGACGGGCGGACGGAAGCAGTTTTGCGCCATGGCACGGAACACGTCCGCATTCCGGTGGAAGTTCGCGGATTGCAATCGCCACGCCCCGTCTCCTTTTCTTATGAAATCGTTCCGATCCTCACCAAGGCACGGTGTAACTCGGGTGGTTGTCATGGGAAAGCGGAAGGGCAAAACGGCTTCAAGTTGAGCGTATTCGGTTTCGACCCAGAATCGGATCGGCTGGCGTTGACGTCGGAAGGGCGTGGCCGTCGAGTGAATCTGGCTGTACCCGGTCAAAGCCTCCTACTCCGTAAAGCAACCGCGGAGGTTCCGCACGGCGGCGGATTGAAAATCGAACGAGAGAGTGACGGTTACCGGCTCCTGTGCCGGTGGGTTGCGGAAGGGGCCCGAATGACGGCGGAGGGGGAAAGCCCCACGGCCCAGATTGAAATCGAACCGCGCGAACGAGTGCTGTTGGCAAACGACGCACAACAACTGCGGATCACAGCAGTTCAGGCCGACGGTTCGCGACGATGTGTGACCCTGGAAACGGAATTCGAATCGAACGCGGCAAATATCGCTGCAGTGAATGACCGCGGTCTGATTCAGGCTGGCGAGATTCCTGGCGAAGCGGTCGTCCTGGCCCGGTATCTCGGACACGTGGCCGTTTGTCGAGTGACCTTGCCGCGACCCAACCACCCGTTTCAGCGTCCTGCCGAAAATAACTTCATCGACCGGCTGGTGCTGGACAAACTCGTGCGATTGGGCATCCAACCGAGCGACCTGTCCGACGATGCCATGTTTCTGCGGCGAGCCTATCTCGACGTGATTGGTGCGATTCCTACTGCTGACGAGGCGCGGCGCTTCCTCAACACCAGTGACGGGGACAAACGAGAAAAGCTGGTTGCCGAGTTGTTGGAGCGTCCCGAGTATGTCGACTACTGGACGATGCGTTGGGCCGATCTGCTGCGTGTCGATCAAGCCGCAGTTTCGCCACAGGGTGCCGTGGCGATGACTCGTTGGCTGCGGAAGCAATTCGCGGCCAATCGGCCCTACGATGAACTGGTGCGCGAATTGTTGCTGGCACAAGGGAGTACGGTGGCTGAGGGCCCGGCGGCATTTTACAAGGCGCTCGACACGCCGGAGAAAGCCAGTCGCGCAGTGAGTCAATTATTCCTCGGCGTCCGAATTGAGTGTGCGCAGTGTCATCATCATCCATCCGAGAAGTGGGGACAGGCGGACTATTTCGCGCTGGCCGGATTTTTCACGGGTGTGACCCGCAAACCGCTCGCGGCCGGTGGTGAAGCGATTTTTTCACGCGGTGGCACGGATTTGAAGCATCCGCGTACAAGCGAGCCGATCGCGGCTCGGGCGCTGGGCGCCGCTCCAGCGAATTTCGCCAACATCGGTGATCGTCGCGAGCTGCTGGCCCAGTGGCTGACGACCCCCTATCCCCAAAATCAGTTCTTGACGCGGACGATCGTCAACCGCCTGTGGGCACATTATTTTGGCCGGGGTTTGGTTGAGCCAATCGATGACATTCGCGAGACGAATCCGGCCTCGAACGAACCGTTGCTGGGTGCGTTGTGCATTCATCTGCGCGACGTGAAGTACGACCTGAAAGCCTTCACGAAAACGTTGCTTCGTTCTCGAACGTATCAACTTAGCTCGCAGGCAATCGAATCGAACGCCGACGATCGGCAAAATTATTCGCACGCGCTCGATAAGCCGCTGCCGGCCGAAGTGCTGCTCGACATGTTCAGCCAGTCACTCGGAGTGCCAGAAAAATTCAACGGTTGGCCGCTGGGATACCGTTCGGTCCAATTATGGGACAGCCGGGTGCCAAGCTATTTCTTCCGCGTCTTTGGCCGGCCGGTGCGAGCCAGTGTGTGCGAATGTGAGCGGAGTAACGAACCAAGCATCGCCCAAGCCCTGCACCTGCTGAACTCGCCGGAAATAACCGAGAAACTTCATCACCGCCGCGGAACGGCTCGCCGCCTGGCCGAATCTTCGCGAACGAACGGGGAACTGATCGATGAATTGTATTTGGGAACGCTGTCGCGCTTGCCTCGCGATGACGAGCGACAACTGATGCTGGAGACATTCGCGGCGACGACCCATCGCGAAGAGGCGGTCGAAGACGTCCTCTGGTCATTGCTGAACCAAAAGGAGTTTCTGTACAACCACTAACGCATGCCGTCGTTTAACCGCAAGCCGCAGGCGTGTGCGTTTAGGCAATTTGGAGTGCGGTGGCT
>CAZFLF010000114.1:0-4628 GCA_964519825.1 uncultured Pirellulaceae bacterium
CCGGCGTAGCGCTGCTGGCCGAAGGAGCGGGCTAGAGTGACCAAACAGTATGCTCGGAGCCATCTCGAATCGGCCATGTCCTGCGAGCAAGCGTTGGAAGTGCTGGCTACTTCTCGCAGCGAGAATCAGATCGTCATCTCGAATCAAATGTCGGCACGGCTCTGGCCGACGCTCTCCCAACATCCGCTGGACTTGAATTATCTAGCTTCGACGATGGGAGGGGCTGTGCCGCTTGGGTTGGGACTCGCACTTGCCCGGCCGGACTGCGAAGTCGTCGTGCTCTCGGGGGACGGTTCGCTGCTGATGAATCTTGGATGTCTGGCAAGTGTAACGGCCAGTGGCGCCACGAATCTGACGATTGTTTTGTTCGACAATGGCATGTACGAAGTCACCGGTGGGCAACAGACACCGGGTTGTCAGGCGCGGGTCGACTACGCCGCAGTGGCTCGTGCTACGGGATTTCACACCGTCGCGTCCTTTTCACAACTCGCCGCCTGGCGAGACTACACCGTATCCGATTGGGACGCGGCTGGGCCCCGGTTCTTTTCGCTTCGTGTGCTCCCCGTCGAACCTGCCACGCCGCGATGCACCACCACGCGCGTGGATCAAGAATTGCGGCGGTTGCGAGCCACTCTGTTGGCTCGCCCGTTACAAAGCTCGCCATGACTCTCGACCTTGCTTGACCTGGATGGTGAGGAAACGAGTAGTCTTACGAAACGCCCGCTCTCGACGCAATCCGCTTTGTCTGCGTATCATGAACCCAGGAGGAATGTCTCATGACGCGAAGTCTTCAGGCTGTCTACGAGAAAGGCGTGCTGCGGCCGCTGGAGCCGCTGCCGCTCAAGGAGCACCAGCAGGTGACGGTGACCGTTACCGATCAGGAGGAGGGGGACTGGCTGGACGCGACATTTCTGCGCTACCTCGAAACGCAAGCCGATGAGTCCGTCTCGCTCGAACAAGTTCGCTCCGCCCTGGCCAAGATTCCCGGTTCGATGGTGGAAGACTTCCGCAGGGAACGGGATGAGCGAAGCTGATGCCCGCCGACACCCTTGACACCAGCGCCTTGGCGAAGCACTACCACCTCGAGGTGGGCAGCATCAAACGGTGGGAATTGGCTAAGGTAAGCACGGCTCTAGACGCAAAGGTGAGTTAACTTTGGCGAAGAAGGAGTGCGCGCAGCCGGGCGTCGCGCAAGAAGAGACCAACCCAGATCAGTACGCCCATAATAATCGGGGGGATGAATGGATCGCCGATACGCAGATGGGTGGCGGTTGCGCCGCCGAGGTAGCCGGTCAACAATATTGCGCCGAGCACGGACGTACGCGGAATCAAATAAAGGACAGTGCAGCCGAGCTCGACGATCCCGATGCCAAGGACAACGCTCTCGGGATATCCGAGCCGAGTGAATTCCTTCACGACAGCATCCGGCTTCACCAATTTCAGAACGCCGCTAAAGAGCAGCGCCAGTGCCGGTAGGGCGCTAACGATATACCCGGCCCAGAGCATCTTCTTCGAAACGGGAGCCGCTTGAGAATCCAATGGCATGACTCTTTCCTTTGCAGGTTTTTCAATGGACCATTAACGGTGCTGCAGGAAAGTCACAGCTCCATTCCCGCAGCACGGGAAAACTTACCCCTTCGCCAGCAGTTCGGCGAGACGGTCCAGCATTTCGATCCAGCTCGGATGAGCCCCAGTGCGCTTCGCCAGTGATTCGAGGATGGTCTGATGCAGGGTGAGTGTCGTTTTACCGTCGTGCTCGGCAAACGTCACCGTTAGGATCGTTTCTCTCGGCCAGTCAGGGTCCATTCCGACATCCGCAGGATCGACAAAGTTGCCTTCCTCATCCGCAACGGCAAGTGTATAGACGATCCGCTCTGGCTTGACGATTTCGCGATAGACGCCTTTGCACCAACACTCGTGCCCCTCGGGGCTGCGAATACAGGAATGAAAGACGCCACCCTGGCGGAGATCGATCTGGCGGAAATGTATCGTGCAGCCTCTCGGCGCATACCAGCGCATCAGATGCTCAGGATCGGTCCACGCCCTAAATACCAGCTCGCGGGGCGCGTCGAAGATGCGCGTGATGACAACCAACCGCTCGTCGCACTCCGTGACAGAACTATTTCTTTTTTCGGCCATGTTTTTTCTCCTGTGCTTGTAGCACCTGGAGGTAGTCCTCCAGGCGATCGAGGTGTTCTTCCCAGAATCGGCGGTACTGTTCCACCCAATCGGCAACGTCCCGGAGCGGTTTCGCGTCGAGCCGGCAGGGCCGCCATTGCGCTTGGCGACCCTGCGTGATCAGTCCCGCGCGCTGCAACACCTTGAGGTGCTTGGTCACGGCGGGAAGAGTCATTTCGAATGGCTTCGCCAGTTCCGTCACGGACGTCTCCCCCGAGGAGAGCCGCGCCAGAATCGCCCGCCGCGTGGGATCGGCGAGGGCCGCAAAGGTCGTGCTGAGCTGATCGGTTGCCATACGTACCACACCATCAGGTTAATTAACTGATTGGTAAAATAGAGTCCCTGCCGGTGCCTGTCAAGGGATATTCTCGATAACCTAGGACTCAATGTACGAGCGATTTACCGATCGTGCCCGGAAGGTATTGCAACTGGCGAACCAGGAAGCTCAGCGTTTCAACCATGAATACATTGGAACGGAGCACATCCTGCTAGGCCTCATCAAAGAGGGAAGTGGTATCGCTGTCTCTGTGCTGAAACGCCTGAATGTTGACCTGCAAAAACTCCGATCGGAAGTCGAAAAGCTTCTGCGGATTGGTCCGCAAATGACGACGGACAAGCTGCCAATGACGCCGCGTACCAAGCAAGCGGTCGAATGCGCGATCGACGAGGCGCTAAACGTCGATTCCGACTACATCGGCACCGAACACATTCTGTTGGGGTTGCTTCGAGTACAAGACGGAATCGCGGCTCAGGTCCAGATGAAATTCGGATTGAAGCTCGAGTCCGTCCGTAACGAAGCCCTTGGAACCGCTGCGGGCCGCTCTGCTCTGGGACCCGATCGGACGACGCCGTCCGGATGCTTGCCGCACCGTACCCAGCAACCGGTACTCTCCATGCACAACAGATTTACCGATCGTACTCGTAAGGTAATCCAACTTGCGAACCAGGAAGCTCAGCGTTTCAATCATGACTACATTGGAACGGAGCACATCCTGTTGGGTCTCATAAGGGAGAGGAGTGGAGTAGCTGCGTGTGTGCTGAAAAATCTGAATGTCGACCTGCGGGAACTGCGACTGGAAGTCGAAAAACTGTTGCCCAGTGGACCTCTAGTCACGACAGGCAAGCTGCCACAAACACCGCGCGCCCAGAAAGTGGTTGAATACGCGATCGAGGAGGCGCGGACTCTAAATCACGACTACGTCGGCACCGAGCACATTCTGTTGGGATTGCTGCGCGAGCAAATTGGAGTGGCGGTACAGGTCTTGATGAACTCGGGGTTGAAGCTCGATCATGTACGCAACGAAGTTTTAAGTTGCCTTGGAGAGGCGCGTTCGTGAGCCAAAGCGGTCGCGATGATCTGTCGGACCGCCACTGCAGCCGCTGGTATATGGAGATTCTTGCCGCGCTAAGAGGAAGGGGCCGGCGTTACATTTGCCGGTGGTGCTGGCGGCGGCGGGATGCTCGGTTTTGGCAAAGAATCTGGATCGCCCCCCAATTCCTTGTACAACTTCTCGGCGACCGGATCTCCAGGCGCGAGTTTCAAGTATTCACCGAACTGTTGCTTGGCTTGCTCTTTGTGCCCCATCATCATGTGGTGAATGGCCACCAGGAAACGAGCGTCGGCGGCCTGAGGATTCTCTTTGACAAAGTTGATCAGCGACTCCAGATGGCCTGAGTATTTCGCCTTGTCGTTGTAGTAGCCGTACAGAGTGGGCCAGTCGGCAATTTGTCCCAGTTCCGCAGCGGTGCGGGCAGCGGCGGCGGCGCCTTGATAATCCCCCTGAGCA
This sequence comes from uncultured Pirellulaceae bacterium, assembly GCA_964519825.1. Classification (GTDB taxonomy): domain Bacteria; phylum Planctomycetota; class Planctomycetia; order Pirellulales; family Pirellulaceae; genus CAZFLF01. Next base: position 3,966 of record CAZFLF010000114.1, read on the forward strand.
AACAACGCTAATGACAACAATTCGTGGGACTTGGCATCGCCGGGTGTTTCAACAACCGAGTGATTCGCCAACCGTTGGACCTTGACGTAGTCGCCGGCTGCAAAGGAGGAACGCGCTGCTCGCAAATAATTGTCAGTGAGCGAAGTAGTGTCCGGCAGCTGTTCGATGTTCGGTAAAGCGATGATCGGGTCATAGGTCGTCGTCGCGCCATACAGCGGAGTACTGTTGTAGTAGCCATTGGAATACAGGCTCCCGGAATAGTATCCGGGGTTGTAGATGCCATAGCGCGAACCGTACAGGCCGGAACCGTACAGGCCAGAACCGTAATAACCGTAATACGGTTGGTACAGTCCGCCGATGCCAAGGCCCAGACTGAGACCGGAATTACCAAGCCCGTAGAAACCGTAGTTCAGACCATACGGGTTGATGTAGATTCGCGAACCGCGAGACGAATAGAGAGAATTCCCGTAGCCTCCGTAGCCTCGGTTTAAATAATTGCCGCTGTGGTAATGATGGGAATAGGTGTGGGGCCAATGCCCAGTATGTCCGCCGTAGCCACTATGCCCACCGTAGCCACTATGCCCACCGTAGCCACTATGTCCACCGTGGCCACTATGTCCACCGTGGCCACTATGTCCACCGTGGCCACTATGTCCACCGTGG
>CAZFLF010000114.1:4728-10974 GCA_964519825.1 uncultured Pirellulaceae bacterium
CCACTGTGAACGCCCCCCAGATGGCTATGACCGTGTCCTCCGCCACCAATTCCGCCGCGACCACCAGCACCAATACCGCCGCCACTACCACCGTGACCGTGCCCGCCATGTTGAGCATAAATCGGCGAAGCGGCCCAGAACATCGCGATCGATGCCACGCACATCGTGAGCGACGCGAACCATCGTTGTATTGTCATGACCACGTCTCCTCGAAACGAAGATCGACGCTCGAATCCGCGACCAAACGCTGAAATGAAAACGTCGTACAGGCAATTATAACCGACGAGCAATTCCAGAAGCGTTTTTTGCAGAATTATCCACGAGGAAGCGACGTCGACGAAAAAAGCCGACGTGGTTAGCGTCGGCTTGATTCGTTAACCCAGGATGCGTTTGGTTCGCCCCAAGTTTACTCAGTTGCGGGGGTGGGATTTGAACCCACGACCTCGAGGTTATGAGCCTCGCGAGCTACCGGGCTGCTCCACCCCGCGATAATTGCTGCCGCCGATTTGATCGTGCGACATGACCGGACATTTTAGGCTCTTTTCGGCGAGCGTCGAGGGGGTACTCCGCTATCATTCCGATGATTCCGGTTATTCCGCGTGGCGGTGTGAAATCGAGTCGGAATCGTTCGCCGATGAGTTCCTCAAGCTGAACCTGATGAGTATCCGAGTTTGTGTGGCATCCGTTGGCGGCTTACAGAGCGGCTGATAGACTCAACTTGGTTCCCCAATAAGGCATGAGGCACTCGTGACAACGAAACCGACACGCGCGAATCCGGGAACACGGTCACGCTTCAAGAGACTATCCAAAGTCAATCTGATTGAAGTGCTGGACAACACGGAGGATCTTGGCGCAAAGGTCGTGGGAGATGCGGTCCATTGGCGGCGCGAATTCTATTTGCCGCTGCGACACGGCGAATTACGCCAGTGCCTGGCCGCCGATGAAAGGCTGTCGGCCGACGAGCGGCAGCTCTTTTTGCAGCTCTGCAAGATTCTGGCCGCGACGTTTCATTACGAATATCACGAGCGAGCGGAACAGTTGAAAGGCGATTACGAGCCATTCGATCCCGATTCCGCCACCGGGAAAAAACCGGAAACAGCTACGCCGGTCGAAGAAAAGGCGCGGAATATCGAGCGGCTGTTTGAGAACTTGACTGTGTTGTTGGGGCGCGCGAACTACCACAAGCTCACCCAGAGTCAGATCGAGCAGGCGGTCTCCGCGGCCAGCGATTGGGGTGTCAAGCTCGACGTCGATTTCAAAATCTTCGAGCGATTGGAAGTGTACGCCCGCGGCGACGTGATTGGCCGGCGAACCCGGCATCGCTGGCAACGCTTTTTCCAGCCGGAAGAAGTCGATGTTCCGATCTATCAGCGCGTGGTGGTAGTGTTTCAGCTGCGTGCCGGGCGACGAATCGATCGCAACCTCGATTCCGCAGCGGTTTACATCAAGCTGTTTAAGAACATTCCCAAAGAAGATGTCGACATGATGTTGCCGGGTGCGAAAGCGAGATTCTCGCTGCTGGACCGCGGCAAGTTTCTAGTACCGATGTTGGCACTTACAGTTTGGAAACTGATCACGGTCGCTATCATCACGACGATCGCCGGTTGGGAAGGCATTTTCACCCTGGCGGTTTTTCTCGGAGCAAATGGAGTTCGGTCACTGTTCGGCTACATGAATACCAAGAACAAGTACCAACTCAACCTCACGCGCAGCCTGTATTTTCAGAACCTCGACAATAGCTCCGGCGTGTTGCTCCGGCTGACGGATGAAGCGGAGGAGCAGGAGTTTCACGAAGCAGTGATGGCCTATTTTCTGCTCTGGCGGGAGGCTGGTACCGCCGGCTGGACGACACAAGAACTGGACCGCGCGGCGGAAACGTATCTGCAACGACTGTGTGGATATGGAGTCGATTTCGACGTCGATGATGCGATCCACAAACTCCAGAGACTCGGTTTGGCCACCTCGGCTGGCGATGGACGGTGGAAAGCGGTCGGGCTTCACGTGGCGATTCGCGCGCTAGATGCGGCGTGGGATGGGTACTTTGATCGTGATAGCGAATGACCAAATCCCAATCAGCAACTAATGACCAAATCCCAATGACCAATGACCAAGTGTTGGTAACTATTTGCTTATGGTCGCGGCAACTAACCGCTCACTGTGGGCAAAGATCCCAGTGACTGCCTTTACCCTTGGTCATTGGTCATTGGGATTTGGTCATTCCTTCGTCCTTAGTCATTTCCGCGGATTGGCGGTGTTGTCCAGCGCAGCGGATCATTGCCACTGTTATCGGGCGCCGACACCGACCGCAAAGGGGTTGAGACCGGAGTCTGATCGGCCATCACCGGTCCGGACTCCGGCGGCGCAGTGATGTCCAGAATTTCTCCCAGGCCGTACTTGTTCGCAGACGCTTCATATTCTCGACGCGCGTCGGGAAGGAGTGCCAGCAGATCCGAAGCGCGGCGCTGATCGCTGGGATGCGTCGAAAAGAGTTCGAGCGGCTGCTCCCCCTGATGGCTTGCGGCAAAACGATTCCAAAAGCGCGGAGCTTCTTCGGGATCGTAACCCGCGCGCGCCATCAGGATCACGCCGATGTGATCCGCTTCCGATTCGTGTTTCCGGCTATGTCGCAAAATGTAGCCATACTGGGAGCCAATCCCGTAGAACTTCAGGATCGTATCACTTTGTTGCTGCGCGTAGGTCTGGCTCAGACGACTGACCAACGTCCGAGTCCCTTCGACCGCATAGTTTTGCGAAATTCGTTCGCCGCCATGTCTGGCCAATGCGTGCGAAATCTCGTGCGACATGACCACCGCAATTCCGGCTTCGTTTTCGCAAATCGGCAGAATCCCCTCGTACACGGCGACCTTGCCGCCCGGCAGACAGAACGCGTTTTGCTGCGGGGCAGCGAAGACGCGAAACTCCCATTGATAGTCGGGACGCCCCGATACTGCCGCGATGCGCTGGCCGACTTGATTCACGAGTGAAACGTAGTGCTGATTGGTCGACGGTTTTTCCTTGGCGATGACTTCCTGAAACGCGGAGGAGCCCATCGTGACTTCTTGATCTTCCGGCAGGAACAGCAACTGCTTACGGCCGGTAATCGGAGCCGAGCGGCAACCGGCGCTGAGCAGCACAAGGGTCACCAAGATCAACCACACCAAATACGTCGAAGAACCTTGTCGCACGGCGGCAACCACAGTGCTACTGGCGGAATTCGCGGCGATATTACAGCGATCGATGCACCGATTTGGAGATCTCATGGAATAATCCCGCTCCCACCTACTCGAACGAACGTCGCGATGAAATGGGGCGGGATCGTACTAACGCACCTCCGTCGCAGCCAGTCCAGTTTCAACGCCAGCAACGCTAGCTCGGCACGGTTAGCCCAACCGTCACTTCCTCCAGAATCGATACAGTTTCACATCCAGTCGGCCGATCATTGGTGAAGCTAGACCGTGGGTTTGCGCGACATGGTTGTTCGTGCGGATTTTTTTCCTGAGCGGTAGTCATTATCCGGTCCGGCGTCTCCATGAGGACGGATTTCCTGCGAGCTCCAACCGCGAGCGGTATAGGTATGTGGTGCAGTAACTGTCGGCAAGACGTTCCCGCGATTGCGACGCCTGATGACGGCAAAGTGCGCTGCACCAAATGCCGTCAAGACATCGCAATGAACGGCATGGAGCGTTCAGATCCGTCGGTAGGCGCAACCGAACCGGTGGACCAATCGCCGACCGACGAAACCGACAGCGGCGTCCCGGAGTGGGCGTTTGTCGAGCGTCCTCCCATCGACATCGATGCCTGGCAATGGGACGAAGACCTGTTGGAAGCGGAGCGGCTGGTGCGAGCATTCGGTCCCACCCGCGAATCACACGTTAGTCACCGTCCAGGCCGGCCGGAATCGGCATTGCCAGTCGCCCGTATTGATCGCGGTCACTCGCGCGACGCGGCCAAGAAGCATTCCGTTCGTCTTCGCTCTCCAAAGTTTGCCTTTCTGGCGTGGGCGGTTCTGTCGCTTGGCGTAATGGCATTTGTGTTCGGCGGCGTATTGCTCGGCTGGTCATTTTGGTCTGGCCGCCAGCAATTCTGGACGCTGGGGTTACCATTTACTTTGGGTGGTCAAGCCGCGCTGATCTTAGGACTCGTGTTGCAACTAGACGGTCTCTGGCAAAGCAATCACGATGCGACGGCCGTGCTCTCGGACCTGGACGAACAAATCGGCGAACTGCGTCAAACAACCTCGCTGCTCACCACGTCACACAGTGGCCACGCTCAATCGTTCTATTTCCATCTTGCCGAGGGGGCCAGCCCGCACATGTTGCTCGCCGATCTCAAAGGGCAATTGGACCTGCTGGCGATGCGGATGGCTAAGGACGATTCGCCGTAACGACGACGCGCAGATCGCACACATTCGTGTGAGTCGGTCCGGTCTTGATCAAGCCGCCGAGCGGTTTGAAGAAATGATACGAGTCATTGCGACGCAATATTTCCCCGGGTGACAATCCCTCGGCGAGCATCGCGCGATACACCGAGTCATCGACAATCGCCCCAGCAGCATCGGTCGGTCCATCTTCACCGTCTGTGCCTCCTGACAAAATGGCAATGCCATCGAGCGGACTGTTTCCTTCGTCGGAAATCGTCGCCGGGCTGTGCTTCGACAGAAGTTGTTCCAAAGCTGCCAGGACCAATTGTTGGTTCCGTCCTCCTTTGCCGCGGCGATCGGCCTCGACAAGTTGTACGGTCGGTTCGCCCCCGGTGATCAGACAATCAGGCCCCGGTTGGTGGCGCATTCGCCATGCGAGATCGGCGTGATGGCGTCCGACATCTTCGGCCGAACCTTCCAGGTCCCGCGCGGCGATCATCGCATGGGAATAGCCGCGCCGTTCCGCTTCGATTCCGGCCGCATCGACAGCCGTGGCGTTGTTGCCAATCACGAAGTTACTGACTGGGCAAGTTACCGCAGGTGGTGAGGCAGCCAGCCGGGCGGCTTCTTCCAAATATTGAAATACCGCCGGCGAAATACCTGCTTGTCTCGACCGGAATTTCTCGAGCACTCGTAAGGCGTCTCGCGGCGAAGCGGAATCAGTCACGGTCGGGCCGGAAGCGATTACATCGAGCGGATCGCCAAGCACATCGGAAATGATCAACGTAATCAGCTGGCCCGCCCGGCAGGCTCGCGCCAAGCCTCCCCCCTTGATGCGGCTTAATTGCTTCCGGACGGTATTCAACTCCTGAATGTTTGCACCGGAAGAACTGAGATGTTTTGTAATCGCCAGTTTGTCGGCCAGTGTAATTCCGGGTACCGGCGCCGGGAGCAATGCCGAGCCGCCCCCCGAGATCAAACAGAGACAAAGATCGGCGGGAGTAAGTTCAGATACGAGTTTCAGTATCTGCTCCGCACCCGCGACTCCTTCGGCTGTTGGTTCGTTGACTCCGGCTGGTCGGGCCGCGTGTAAATGAATGCGACGCAACCGACGCACACAATCCGCTGGGACGTTGATCCACCCGCTGACGTCCTTAGCCGCCAACAACTGGTCTCCGAGCACCTGTTCCAAACCATCGGCCATCCCGGCGCCGGCCTTTCCAGCACCGACAACAACAATCCGCCGGCACTCGCGCCAGGAGAATTGCTCATCGCCCACCACAAGAAAATCACCGACGACATGCAGGTGATCCAGCAGGAGTCGAACGCTATCAACCGCCGCGACTCCAGCTCGCCAAATCGATAGAGCGTCGTCTCGAAGCTGTTGACTCGTGCGTTGCATCAGGGTAATGCCGTTTGGTGTATTTTTCCGCGCACTGTTGCGCAATGACTAAGGCCTAAGGACTAATGACTAACGAATGACCAAATCCCAATGACCAAGGAATGACCAATGACCAATGACCAAGCGATGATAGCGAATTGTTTATGCATTAGTCATTCAGTAGTTCCAAGTTTGGCTGCTTGGGGTCGTGATGCGCCGAAGGCGTTACATATTCACCCCGGGGTCGCGGCAATTAACCGCTCACTGTGGATAAAGATCCCAGTGACTGCCTTTACCCTTGGTCATTGGTCATTGGTCATTGGGATTTGGTCATTCCTACCGTCTGCCTTCTGCTGGTTGGATTGGATGGTAGAATCGTCCCCATGCCCTCTATGAGTTCAGCCGACGAAGAATCTTCAACTGCTTGGCCGTCCGTTCCGCGCCCGGAACTTTTGGCGCCGGCCGGCGATCGCGAATGCATACGGGCGGCGGTTGAGAACGGGGC
>CAZFLF010000115.1:0-10869 GCA_964519825.1 uncultured Pirellulaceae bacterium
CGAAACTGCATCCACTCTCCCCCGCTCACCACAGCCGAATACGATAGACAGGCAACGAGAACCAGAGCGTATTTCAAATGCATGCTGAACTCCTTTTGGAGGTAGGCAACTTCAGCCGCGTATCCTAACCTAGCGGGTCGCCTCTTTGCGAGAATCTCTCCAGGGAGTAAACCCATGCTGATGCGGCGCGACCTCTTGATCGGAACGATTGCCGCCGGAGTCCTCATGCGCACCCGTACAGGCCTTGCCAAAGCGTCCCAGCCGGCCACACCGGTGAACTTCGATTTGCCCGCCGGTGCCTGCGATTGCCATACACACATCTTCGGAGATCCCAAGAAGTTTCCGTTTGCCGCGGAACGGATCTACACACCGGAGACGGCGCTACCGGAGGAGATGGCGGCGTTTCACGAGGCGCTTCATCTGCAGCGTGTTGTGATCGTCACGCCAAGTGTCTACGGCACGGACAATTCGGCGACGCTCTATGGCATGCAGGCGCGCGGTGCCGACGCGCGCGGTGTCGCCGTGATCGACGACAAGACGCTGGAGAGCGACCTCGATGCCATGCAACGGGCCGGCGTGTGCGGCATCCGGCTCAATTTGGCGACCAACGCGGCCAGCGCAATCAGCAACCCGGCGATAGCCCGCCAGCGACTTCAGGCGGCCGCCGAGCGTATTAAAGGGCGCAATTGGCACGTTCAGATCAATACGAACCTGCCGATGATCGCTGCAATCAAGGACCTTGTTGCCGCGTTACCCGTGCTGGTCGTGTTCGACCATTTCGGCGGTGCGCAGGCGGAGCTTGGTCCGCAACAGACAGGCTTTGCGGAGCTGGTGGGATTGATCCGGTCGGGTCGTGCCTATGTCAAGATTTCCGCTGCCTATCGCGCGTCCAAACTCGCGCCGGATTATTCCGACATCGCGCCCCTCGCGAAAGCGCTGATTGCCGCAAATCCGGATCGCGTACTCTGGGGTACGGATTGGCCGCACCCGAACGCGATCACGCCGCCCGGGAGGAAGCCGACCGACGTCACGCCGCTACTCACCATTGACGATGGCCGACTTTTGAACGAGTTTGCGGCATGGGCGCCTGATCCGGCGATCCGCAAGAAAATCCTTGTGGACAATCCGGCGCGCCTGTATGCATTTTGATCCTCGCTGTGTTGCCAAGGAGCTGACTGCCAACTCCCGCCGAATTCACTTCCTCCTATTTGGAGTTCGATCCAACATGAAAACCGCCGTCCTTGCCCTGCTATTTGCTACCCCGGCCCTCGCTGCGGACATGCAGGTCCACCGTGACCTCGCTTATGCGGAGCCGAAGAACGAACGGCGGACCCTCGATGTCTATAAACCGACCGACGGCAAAGATCGTCCGATCGTCTTCTGGATTCATGGCGGCGGATGGCAGCGCGGCGATAAGACCGATGTGCAAACAAAACCGCAGGCGTTCGTGAACAAGGGCTTTGTCTTTGTTTCGACGAATTACCGTTTCGTCCCGAACGTAACCATCAAGGAGATGGCGGGCGACGTGGCAAAGGCGATTCGCTGGGTTCACGACCACGGCAAGGAGTATGGCGGCGATCCCAACACGATTCTCGTGATGGGGCATTCCGCTGGGGCACAACTCGCTGCCCTCGTATGCACGGACGACCGCTATCTTAAGGCCGAGGGACTTTCGCTTTCGATCATCAAGGGCTGCGTGCCGGTCGATGGCGATACCTACGACGTGCCCATGCAGATTGCAACTGTTGAAGAACGCCGGGCAGCCATCTACAAGCAAAAGTTTGGAGATGCGGAGAATCAGAAGGACTTGTCACCGGTCACGCATATCACCCATGGAAAGACTATCCCTTCGTTCTTGATCCTGCACGTGGCTGACCATCCCGATACGAAGGCTCAATCACAACGCCTGGAAGAGACGCTGCAGAAAGCGGGGGTATCATCAAAAGCCTTTCCCGCCGAGGGTAAGACGCACGGCACAATCAATTCCGACTTGGGTCTTCCCGACGACAAGCCCTCGAAGGCGTTGTTCGAATTCTCGGAAGAAGTGGTCAAGCGAGCCGGAAATACAACTCGTTGAGGGCTCTCCCGCAAATCAATAACTTGAGAGCGCTGTCGGCTCATCGATCAACGCCATGACCCTCTTCATCCGTGTGTGCATTCATCCGTGTGCAATCTGGAATTAAAAAACTGGGTACTGCCCCGCTAGAAACACCACGACACCACCCGCACTTTACCGCGTGAAAAGCTGGCGTACCATGTCGCACCATGAAAACCAGATCGGAACTCCGCGCCACAGCCCGCCGCATCCGCGACAAGGTCATCCAGTCCGCTTGTAACGAGTACAAACGCGCGCTGGCTCGCATATCAAACGGGAAATCGAATCGCCGCGAGAGGCTGTCAACGTGCGTTGAATTGGTCCTTCCACGAGACCGCGAATTCTCTATCCTGGACGTTCTGGCAGCATTGGAAGCGATGGACCCGGTGCGCGTGTGGCGCAAGCAGACCGTCAATAATCAGCTATCCCGGCTGCTAGACCGTGGGGCCATCCGACGCACTAGGCGACACTGTGGCAAGGATCATCCGGCAATCTATGCGTGTGTTGGCGTCGACGTGCCTAAGCGACCGTTTGAGGATGTGTCGCTGCGAGATGTCATGGCGGCCGTCCAGGGGAACAGAACGATGAACGCGACAGAATTGACCGTCGCGATTGTTGAAGCCGGCTACGAAACGCGGATGAGCCGGAAGGCGCTTAGGGATGCCGTCGGCGCGGCGATGCGGAAAGGCGGCCGGTTCAAGAAGGTCGGGGAGAAGTGGTCGGTTCATCGGCAAAAACAGTCTGTATTGTGCTCCTCAGAGGTATTTGCTACAGCCGTAAAGTGAACTTTAGCCGCCACAGAACGTCTAAGTTTTTTACGTGGCTTCTTGCCGCGCTCTCGTATCTTGCGCAGAATGAACGCGCTAATTCCGAATTCCGGACGAAGCCTGATCTTCCAGCACGGCTCGCAAATGGCAAAAAAGAAAAAGCCTGACCACGCAAATGGGGCGACTCTAAAAAAACTCGCACCAGAGCAGAAGAAGGAAGAAGTTCTGCTTCAGAAAACTGGATTGCCAATCAACAGGCGATTCCCTGATGGTCAACGCAGCCTTTATGCAAACCATTTTGTTGTGCAGCACGAAGAAGCAACAGCCACGCTGATGTTTTTTGAAGTGCGTAGTCCGCTAATTGTGACAGAGGGTGAAGAAGCAAAAAAGGAACTCGCAGCTATCAAGCACATTGACGCCGAATGCGTGGCACGAATCGTTATGCCTATCACGCAAGTGCCAGCCGTCATGGAAGCCCTAAAGACCAACTTTCAAAAGTTTGTGGCCAGAGCGGCCGGACAGGCAACAATTACTGACACGTTGAACGTAGTTGCTCCTGCGAAAGAGACTAAATAGGCAGAATAATGAATCAAGGCATTTCTAATGCATCTGAGACCAACTACCGTCTCACAGAGACTACGACTACGCCTCCACCACGCCTTTCACAAGCCGCTTCGAGCCCGATAGTTTTGCCTCACAGGGGTGGCAAGTCCGTCTCCACAAAGAACCTCACGGCCAACATTGTCGCTGATCTAGTCATCGAGTTTTGCAGCGAGCACGGTGATATTGTAACGAATCTCAAATTACAGAGACTGTTGTACTATGCCCAAGCATGGCATCTTGCACTTTACGACACTGCATTGTTCCGGGAACGCTTTGAGGCATGGAGAAATGGCCCGATTCAGCCCGATGTGTATGTTAGATTCTCTTCAATTGGCTCGCGTATGATCGAGGAACAGAAAAGCAATTGGAAGGTGCCGAAGAAAATTACGAAGCATATTCAAGATGTGATGGAAGCATACGTCCATCTTTCTGCTTTTGATCTTGAACGATTATCGTGTGACGAAGAACCATGGCGCAAGGCGAGGAATGGATTGCCGCCGGAGGAGCCATCCACTGCTGAAATCTCCGTTGAGTCAATGCGCAAGTTCTATAAGTCTCGCCTTAATGAGCAGAAAAAGAGATAAGCAGCTCAAAGCCGCATTGCAACAGCATAGTGCGCAAGCTACCCCCGGCGCAATACCCCGCGCCATTGCGCCTCCGCAAGATAGAGTCGTATTCTCATTCAAGTATCTTGACCTGTTGAACGGCAAGTTCACGTTTCAAAAATGCAGCGACGTATCCGGTTACTTTGGTACTTTCATTGGTAGATTGCAAAGCATATGTGGATTGACTGTGAAACAATTCACTCACCCACATGGAAACCCGGATTCACTTCGTTCACATCCGATTGACTTCGGAAAAGATACCCGGCTCAGTGAAAACGGATTCCCATTTCACGCGGATCTGTGGAAAGATCAGTCATGGCAATTCGAACTGACTTCCAATAAATACGGACGTATTCACGGGTTTTGGGCTGGCAATATTTTCTTTGTCGTTTGGTTCGATCCAGATCACTTGCTTTACAAGCGAACCAAATAGGCTGGATTTGCGTCCTGGGCGTTATGGAACACGATCTAATGCGCACCGTTTGTTCCGCTCTCTAGCTGGAGAGCGGCCCGCGTCTTGGTGGCGCAGCAGTTTTACCGACTGTGACTCCACAGCGTTCTGCTATCTTGATCCAAATGATGAAGGATGTCCTTTATCAACTGTACGTCCGCAAGGGCCAAATCAAAAAGGCGATGGAATTGCGGCAACAAGCAATCGAGGAGAAGAAACAGAACTGACTAGCGATGTCCACCGTCCCGCAAAAAAACTCCGTGAGTCGCTTTCGCCCCCGCTTCTCAGTCCGCACGCTGGCCATCTTCGTAACGCTGGTCTGCGCGTACTTTGGGGCTTGGGAGGCGACGAAGCGGTATGGTGTGCCACCGAAAGCGAAAGAGAATTCGCTAGTGGTTGGTGAGGTAAATCGAACCGTTGTGAACGTGATCGACGGTTCGTCGCCGATGCCGCTGATTGTTCGCCAAAGCGAAATTGAGGTAGGCCATCCTTTCGAATTTGTTTACTCCAAGACGGAGCCTAGTGATAAATACTACCTGTGGCTATTCGGCCCCAAGATCAAACTGCCGTTCGAGTCAGACTAGAAAAAATCGCCACTTTCCCGAACCACTTCGGCGAGCGTGGCTTGCGGACGGATGGTGTTTTCAGCGGGGCAGTACCAAAAACTGCGCACACGGATGGAGTCACACGGATGGAATTCAATAGGACGCTCTATCCAGCGTAAATTGCTTCCATGGGGCGGCCGGTTGCAATTTGGAATGGGCGACTGAGCGCATCGGTGTAATGTCCCCGCGGGTCGATCCCCAGGGAGTGAAACATGGTGGCGGCCACGTCCCAGGGGCCGTAACGTTCGGATGCTGGCTCGGCCCCCAGTCGATCGGACGCGCCGACGACGGCGCCGCGCTGCACGCCCGCGCCCGCCATGACGATGGAATAGACGCTGGCCCAGTGCTTACGTCCTGGCGAATCGCCAGCAAACTTTGGCTCGGGGGCGACGCGCGGGGCTCGGCCGAACTCACCCATGCAGACGACCAATGTCTGATCGAGGAGACCGCGCTGGTCGAGATCTTCGATGAGCGCGGAAAAACTCTGGTCGAATCGCGGCAGCAGGCGGTCTTTGAGAGCGTCGAAGATGTCGTTATGTGTGTCCCAGCCGTACGCGTCGGTGTCGCCGGGTTCGAAATCCTGACCGCGGTTCGAGTGATTCCAAATGACGTTAATGTAGGGGACACCGGCTTCGACCAACCGGCGAGCCAAGAGCAATGACTGCCCCGAACGATGCCGACCGTAACGCTCGCGCACAGCCGCTGGCTCTGCTTCCAAGTTGAAGGCATTGCGGACCTGCGGCGTTGCCAGCATCTCGAAGGCTTTGTCGTAGAGCCGAGTCATATCCAGCGCTCGCTGGTTGTGCTCCAAACGTTCGGTGTAGCCGTCGAGCGTTTGCTTGAATGTCAGGCGCCCCTTCAGCCGGACTGTCGGCAACTCCACTTTCGACGTGAGGTCGGGGATCGCCCCCGTATCGGCGGTCGGATCGCCGACGACTTGCGGCTCGTACGCGCGACCGAGAAATCCGCCGTCCTGACCCGGGCCCGGTTCCTTGGGAAGGAGTGCCGGGCCATTCAGATGGACGGCGTCGTAGACGAAGTTACCAGTTGCCCGCACTCGGCGCACGACGGCACCATAGGTCGGTGCGTCGTTGGGGCTCGGCGGCGGATTTCCCGAGCGGCGGGCGTGGTAGACGCCAGTCAGCGCCAGGTAGGCCGCGGAGCCGTGATCGAGATCTTCGTGAGATAAACTGCGGATCACGGTGAATCGGTCCGCAACGCGTGCGATGCGCGGCATGTGTTCGCAGAACTGGACGCCCGGCACTGCCGTCGAGATCGGAGCAAACGCCCCACGAACATCGAGTGGGGCATTTGGCTTCGGGTCCCACGTGTCGATCTGGCTTTGTCCGCCGTTGGCAAACACCAGCAGCACCGACTTGGCTCGCCCAAAACCGGAAAGCTGGCTGGCCGCCTGCTCCGAGCCCGGCGCTGAGCGACTCGACATGCTCAGTCCCATCCCAGCCAGCGTGCCGATGCGCAGCCACTCGCGCCGCGTTACGCGGCCAGAGCGGAGTCGGCGATCATCGATGAAACGGAGCATGTTCTATTCTTCACTCATTATCTGCGCACACAGAGCGAGTCACAACGGATGAAGTACAATGCCTAGAGAGCGCTGGCAGCCACAAGGCGTATAATGCAGTGCAAAATTACAGTGTAGGTGAAGTGTGAAAGTCTTTTTTGAATTCAGCGGCGGACCGCGGGATGGCGAACTGCTTGAAGGGTGTCCGGAAGACGCAAACATCGCACAGTTCGATATCGACCTTGCCACAGCGTATTTCTGGGAAACTCGCCACGGGAAAGTCGGCGAGGAGTTTTTCGCCTTGGCACCGTATCACTCCGAAATGTCGCCTGGAGCAATCAGCGACAGGAAAATTCTAGGCGAGCACAAGTACCGTGTCGTTAATCGCATTGACGAATCCGATGGAATGTGGGTCGTTGCTCGATACATTGGCCCCGTTCATCATTCGGATGTACCCGACGACCACAAGTGCCCTTGGTACGAACACTTGGTGAATCTTGGAGTCGAAGAGGTGACGGCGGTTCATTTAAACTTCCCACAGTTTCCATAATTTTTTATCCTCAATTTATAACCCGCGCATTTCGACCGAGAGCAATTCTATCGCCCACCTCCATTTCAAAAAGCGCAGGCGACTCCGTCGAATCGACAGTCATTCAGTTCCTCCCCTGATCGTCCTGCCCTGATCGTCCTGCCGATTGCTTGGGAAGACTGGGAAGAGCGGGTTATAGATTGAGGGTAAAAGATAAAACCAAACGATCGGAAAACACTGCAGCCCAGGATTCTGACCGAGCACGCAACGAAACGCTGACAGCCAAGGCCGCTGCGCGGCGGCCTTCGGCGTAGTTGATGCCGCGTTTCTACTTGATCGGAGGCCGGGCTACTGAGCGACGCTACTTTTCTTGGCGAGGAGGGCCTTTTCGATGAAGTCGGTCAGGCCGGGGCCGCGGAGTTGTTGGGCTGTGGCGAGGATCTCGCCAGTATCGCCATCGACCAGGAGGACGAACGGGATTCCGCTAACGTCGTACATTTCTCCGAGTTCGGTGTCCCACATTTTTCCTTCGTAGATCTGCCGCCAGGGCATGGCATTGTCTTTTGTGAACTTCGTGAGCTTGTCGGCCATGTCCTTGTTGTCGAAGCTGATGCCAAGGACCTCGAAGCCCTTGTCATGCCAGGTTTCGTAAGCCTTCTTCACATTTGGAAGCTCGGCGATGCACGGACCACACCATGTCGCCCAGAAGTCCAGCATCACGAGTTTGCCCGCGTACGTCTTGGGGAACTCGATCTTGGTGCCGTCCATCGCGACCATGTCGAATGGGATGGCTTTCTTACCGATGGCGATGTCGGGTGGCATCGGCGTCATAGGGAGAGTTTCGGTCGCCTTTGCCAGCTCTAGTTCGCTGCCGCTCAAATTAAGAACATAGGTCGTGCCTGTGAAGTTGAACGGTTTACCAACATTGACCATCTCTCGCTTGTAGCTCTTCCTCTTATTGCCGTCACGGTCGATCCAGAGAGAACTTTTGGCTTCGGGCTTGCCAGGCACAAAGGAAGTGAAGCTCTTTCCATCGAGATCCAGCGTGACCTCATAGCCGTAGTCCGTGTAGAACAACATTGTGTTCTTGAGTTGGGGTCGGCTCGTGTCTTTTGGATCGAAACGGTACATGCCGAGCTCTCCCAGGTTGCCGCCGCCAAGGTCGACCTGGGACTTTCCGCGGTACATTGTCATGCCGTTGGCGATGTTAGCGGACCACGACGCCTCTGGGTCGTTCGTCAGATCGCCATCGCCGTTGGTGTCGACATACAGTTTCGCGGGCTTGCCTTCCGGCTCGTCCAGGATGAAGCCCCAACTCTTTTCTCCGATCTTGAGCGCGCCATACTTCGGCGCCAGGAGCCCCTCCGGAGCTTTCTTGACAGACTCAGCCTTTCCGTCCATTTCCGCGCGTAAAGGGCGATAACCACCAGCCTTGGCGGTCGCTCCGCTCCCCGTGAATTTCATGCTTACACCATCGGCCATCAGTCCTGCGACCGCGATCAATGCCAAAGTTGTGACCATAGAAACACCACACCTCATGTTACGAATTGATTAACTTTTAGGGGTTGCAAGCCATGTAAACTGTCCGCGACGATATCGCAGCCGGAGGACAACGTCAACAATTTCATGATGCGGTGAACACTGCGCGTCTGGGGCTTCGCAAGCTCAGCCGCCAGCCACCCATTCGCAGCCGGAGGACAAGGTCAACAATTTCATGACTCGGTGGGAGGAAGCAATGCAAATTCGATGGGTAATCGCACTGGTTCTCGTGGTTTGGATGCCAAGCACGTCCTACGGTGAGGATGCGGAATGGAAAGCTGGAGTCGCCACGGTCGCCGTCACGCCAAGTCAATCGATGTGGATGGCGGGATACGCCTCGCGCGCGAAGCCGTCGGAGGGAGTGCTCTCCGAACTCTACGCGAAGGCACTAGCGCTCGAGGATCATGCCGGAACGCGCGCGGTGGTTGTCACGATGGACCTCATCAGCATCCCGCGCGCGTTAAGGCTGCAAGTCGTGAAGGAGGTTGAAACCAAGTACAAGCTCGATCCAGCCGGCGTGCTGTTGAACTGCTCGCACACGCACTGCAGTCCGGTGGTGCGAGACGACCTCGAGATGTCGGTCATGTACCCGTTGGAGCCGGAGCAGCGTCGACGGGTCGAGACCTACTTCCCTGAGTTGCGCGATAAACTGATTGGCGTGATCGGCGCGGCGCTCGAAAACCTGCAACCTGCGAAGTTGTCCTTCAGTCACGCACGGTGTGGCTTCGCGATGAACCGCCGGCTACCAACCAAAAACGGATTTCAAAACAGCCCGTACCCCGATGGTCCCGTCGATCACGATGTCCCCGTTTTGCGGGTCGAGTCGCCCGACGGCAAGTTGCGAGCGGTCGCCTTCGGTTACGCCTGTCACAACACGACCACCGCGCTGATGCAGTTCAACGCGGATTATGCCGGCTTCGCCCAAACGGCAATCGAAAAGGCTCATCCGGGAGTGACCGCACTATTCGTCATGGGCTGCGGTGGAGATCAGAACCCGTACCCGCGCGGACAAATTGAGTGGGCCACGACACACGGCAACTCGCTCGCTGCGGCCGTCGAGGCAGCATTGCTTCCGGAGCCAAAACCAATTCGCGGTCCGCTGAAGTTCGACCTGGAGGAAATTGATCTCCCATTCGTACCGGTGACTCGCGACGAATTGCTCTCGCGCCGCGAGTCCAAGGACGGCTACGAGCAACGCCGGTCCACAGCGCTGCTTCAGGATCTCGATACAAAAGGTCGAGTCCGCGAGAGCTATCCGTATCCGATTCAAGTGCTGCAGTTCGGCGGCGACATGACGATCGTTACCTTGGGTGGTGAAGTGGTTATCGACTATTCGCTGCGATTGAAGCGAGAACTTGGCGACGGTCCGATCTGGGTGGCCGGATACAGCAATGACGTGATGGCCTACATCCCGTCCGAACGAGTGCTCGGCGAAGGGGGCTACGAAGGGGGCGGCGCGATGCGTTACAGCAATCTGCCAAATCCGTGGCGGCCGGGAATCGAGGACCGCATTGTTAAGACCGTCCTGGAACTGACTGAGCGGCTGCGGGCCAAGTGATTTTCTAGGCCAACAATTCCGGTCGGACCTGGCCACTCCCGGCGACTCGGATCGGACGCCCGAGCTGGTCACGCACGATCGTGTTTGGATCGATGCCGAGCAGGTGTAACGCGGTGGCCAGAATATCCTTTGGCGAGATCGGCACGTCAGTCACATCGCCAGCGATACGGTCGGTCTGGCCAATGACTCGTCCGCGCGCCATGCCGCCGCCGGCGAATACAGCCGAGTACGCTCGCGACCAATGGTGCCGTCCCGCCCCCTTCGGCTTGGAATCGATCTGCGGCGTGCGTCCGTGTTCGCTTAGGCAAAGCACAAGCGTCTCATCCAAGAGACCGCGACTTTCCAAGTCGTTGATCAATCCGGAGTACGCCAGGTCAAATCCGGGTAGCAGGTACTCCCTCAAACGCGGAAAGTGATTGTTGTGCGTGTCCCAGGCACAGTTGGCGAATTGGCCGTAGCCGTCCCAAAACACGCTGACGAACGACGACCCAGCCTCGACCAACCGCCGCGCCGCCAGACAGGACTGACCGAACAGCGTCATACCGTAGTTTTCGCGCAGCGCTGTCGGCTCCTGGTTCAAATCCAGCGACCGGTGGAT
>CAZFLF010000116.1:0-10842 GCA_964519825.1 uncultured Pirellulaceae bacterium
CGAACGGATGTTGTTCGCCGCGGCCATCGCCGGCATCGGTTTCGGGAACGCGGGCGTGCATGTGCCGCATGCGATGGGCTATCCCGTAGCCGGTTTGGCGAAGAAGTTCCAGCCGGCCGGGTATCAGGTCGATCATCCACTCGTCCCACACGGCATCTCGGTGATCGTGCACACTCCGGCGGTAGTGCGCGGCTTGGGGAGCAAAACTCCGCAAGAAACTCGGCGTGCCGTCGGAGTCCTCGGCGGAGATATCGGAATGGCCGTCGAAGTTGGCGGCCCGGAGGCGTTGGCGCAACGAATCATCGAGTTCATGCGGGAACTGGACATGCCTAACGGCCTGACCGCCCTCGGGCTTGACGAATCCAACATCCCCGCGCTGGTCGCCGGAACGTTGCAACAGCAGCGGTTGTTGAAGCTCGCGCCGGCACCGGTGGACGAAGTCTCACTCACCGAACTCTTCCGAAATTCTCTGCAACTCTGGTAAGTGCCACGAACTTCTCGCCGTAGCCGAAGTCTATAATTTCCACGCTCCCATTTGCGATGGTTGGTCATCAAAACCACATTACCAGGCAAGCTAATCGAAGAAAAACACGTAAGAGGGTGCTTTGTGTCGGCAGAGGAAACTAAAAAGTGGATCGCGGAAATCAACGAGTGGCAGAAACGCCTAGAGCCGAGATTTCCCGATATTGATCCCCATGACTTGCGCATGATCTTGCGTTCTTTGCTGCAGCCGCCCAGCGTTCCGCGGCGCTGGTTACTGAGAAAGACCAAGGACGGACGCTATGTCCTTTGAAGAATCTCTACTGCTGCAATTGATGAGAGCCGTCGACCACGTGCGGTTGGATGCCGTCGTCGTCGGAAACGCCGCGGCGGCTCTCCACGGCGTTCCGGTGACAACGCAGGATATTGATCTATTCATCCGTGATACGCCGCAAAATGCGGAAAAGATACAGCAGCTGCTCGCGGCATTGGGAGACCACGTCGAAGCTAGCCGTCCGTTTGAACCAACGTCGCGAATGATTCGCATCGAAGGGCTGCCGGTGGATATTGACCTCGTATTCGAGCTGTCGAGCCACGAGAAGTTTGAAGCGATACGAGCGAGGTCACTGGTTCACACAATTGAGGGTGTTCCAATTCGCTTAGCGGCACTGGAGGACATCATCGCCGCCAAGCGTGCTGCGGGGCGGCCCAAGGACCTGGCAGTGCTTCCTTTGCTCGAACAATTTCAGCGCGTGCAGCGCGAGTTGAAGGACAAAGCTCCTTGATTTGCGCGAGGGGGTCGGGATATGGTTAGACTGACTGAGCCAACAGGGGACCAGCCAGTCCATTCAGCGATCGCTATCCCAGCATGAAAACCTTTCTAGGGCGACTCCTGCGAGTTGCCTTTTACGGCGCCCTGGCGCTCGTGGCGGTCTGGTGGTTCGCTCTCGAAGGCGCCTCACCGCAGCAGCTATTTTTCGCGTCTCCCGCGCCGATTCCATTTCCTGATGCACTCCTGCGACTCGTCTCGATCGATGTCGATCAGCGTCCGCTTGACGATGTTCTCAAGGAGTTGTCCGTACGACACGGCGTCTCGATCCAACTGGATCCCGCAGTGCTCCAAAACATTGTCTTGACCGGCAAAGAATTGGTTACTCTGAAGATTGACGGCGTTCCCTTGTACGGCGTTTTGTCGCTCCTCGCGAGCAACATCGCTACAAAAAGCTTGTCGCCGATAGTCCGGGTCAAAGATGGTGTGGCGTATGTTACCGCCGAAAACGTTTGGTACTCGACGCCGTCGAACTACGAAACACGTGTCTATCCGCTCGATGGGTTGTTGACGGCTCCGTCACCATTCCACGAGTCCTCGCTGGGGAGTGCGATTACCTCGACGATTGAGCGCGAATCGTGGGCAGACAACGCCAACGGAGCTCTTGGCGCCTGGGAACCCGTTCCCGGCGCTCTGGTCGTCGTCCAAACGCCCGACGTGCACGACCAGATCCAGCGTTTGCTCGACTATTTATCACGTCAGGCTCACGGCGAGATCGATTTTAATCCCGTTGATATCAGCGACCCTTGCCACGCCGCGAATGGCATCCTCCGCAACAAGCTTCGGCAGCGGATCAACGTCGAATTCCGGAAGATGCCGCTCGCGGACGTTCTCACAGAGCTTTCTAAGAATTATGCACTGCCTCTCTTTATCAATCCTGACGTCGTGAAAGCTCGAAACATCATGCAATCACAACTAACGTTCCGACTCAATAATATTTCGTTGTCCTCAGTGCTGAACCTCATCTGCGCGGATTTGGATCTGTCTCTCAGTATCCATGAGGGAGCCCTGTCGATTGCGGACAAGCCCCTACCCCGCTCATTGCCTTTCTGGCCACGCAAGACGATAGCGATACCAATTCTGGACTTAGAGTCCCTTTCGGCATTTGATTTAGCGGCGACACCTCAATGGTTATCGCCATCTGACGATGATCGAGTTGAAATCTGGGATGGGCATCTCGTCGTCAATGGTTCTGTAAACAGCCTGCAACAGATCGAAAGGCGGCTGAGTGCTATCCGAGAAGTCGAGTTGCCGTATGCGATCGAAGCTCACTCGACGAACTCACCAGATCAAGCCGCCTCGAAAGAAGGAATGCACAAGTCGA
Source organism: uncultured Pirellulaceae bacterium (assembly GCA_964519825.1). Taxonomy (GTDB): domain Bacteria; phylum Planctomycetota; class Planctomycetia; order Pirellulales; family Pirellulaceae; genus CAZFLF01. The sequence continues at coordinate 2,634 of CAZFLF010000116.1, forward strand.
AGACTTGGGGTGGCGCAGAGTCAGTCCGCTCGCTGGCTGCTCGTTTGGCTGATGAACTTGGGGCGAATGTTTGGGTCGATGCTCATGAGTTTCGGCGCGAAGAGCATCTGGATGTCGATCAGGTAAGAGAGTGGCCGGAGGCCATCGCAACGGTAAATGACTACTTCGGACGTAACGACGTAGTTTCCCGTTTTGCTGCGATTAATACGGAAGGAACAATGGTCCTCACAACTCCAGATCGTGCCGCGTCACAGCGAATGTTCACCGTGCATGCAATGGGACAATGGATTTCGCAGGAAACGGATGCGGATAAACAATGGGACGAGATCTGGCATGCGTTATCGGATCCGGAACCGCCGCACAGATATCACTTTCAAGACGCAGTGGCTGTGGACTACCAGAAAGGAGCCAACAACGCTCGAGTCGTCGGCGCGATGAGTGAGTTGAGCCGCACTCGCTGGCCTCCCCGAGGAGTATTGTATTCTTGGGACGATCCGGCTCGAGCCACTGCACTCTGTGCGTTCGACATGGGCCCCGTCTTGAATGGATTGCAATCAATCGCGGCACGGCGAATTGCAAATTCTTCGGCGTGGCCGTTCGGGGCCGCTTTGTTTGCCGATGCCTCGCATCCGTTAAATCTAGTGACGAGTGTTCCGCTGCAAGGAAAGACAGAAGTTGCCGACCACTTGGCATCGGCGCTCGATGCCGTGATCAGCCTGACACTCCCCACTCATTCCAATGGCGTGATTTTCACATTACTCGATGACACTGCGATTGCGGTGATCGGTACCAATGATCCACCGCGCATAACATCAATGCTGGACACGTTCGCCCGGCAGTTACAGCAACCCGTTCGAGGCGTCAAAGCTGTCCGAATTGACATCTGGAATAACGACCGTCGTCCTGATAACACCGCGGCATTCTTGTACGACGTCCGCGCATTACTTGCCCAAAATCCATCCATCGACGAACGCGGACTACAGTGGCTCATCGAACTCGTGACGCCGCCGTCCATCGTCAAGAAATATCAGTACGACGCAGCGGATGTCGAAGTCTTGCCGGGATTTCTGGTTGTCATTCACGATTTAGAGACTCAAAGGTCCTTAGCCAAGCTGTTTCAATACGTGCATTCCGACCCCGTTGGTCAAGTTATCCAGAATTCCGGATTGTCCCCTCTCTATTTGGATCTTGCACCTTCTATTTTCGTCACACATCCGGATTGGTTGGCGAAAGTTATTGATGACCTGCGTACCGATGACGATTCGGTGTGCAATAACTTCCGCGCGTGGTTGCTAGGACAAGCTCACCTTAATTCACCGGAGGCGATTGCCGTTTCGATTGCAGCTCTGATGGATTATCTGGATCGAACAATCTCCGCCAATGACGCACACGGCTGTTACGTGGCTGCCTCAGCACTAGTACACCGGAATTCGGACCTGGACCGCGTATTGCCGTTGCTCCGGAAGGCCATTGTGCGACCTTGGGAATCCGAGAGCCGCGCGTCGCTGACGGAATTGCTGCTGAAATTCGGGCGACGTGCGATCCCGCTGCTAGTGGAACTGTTGGAGACGAAAGATCTGCTGGTCCAGGACACAGCGAGGCGCTCGTTGGCGGAATTCGGCGCGGATGCCGTGCCCGACGTGTTGGAGTGGTTTGATCGTACAGGGCAAAAAGAGGCTCATTTAGCACTCGACGCTGTCGACCCACGCCTGGCGACCACGCGCAACACGCTGCTGGAATGGGAGCAATCAGGAGTGCCCGAATTGAAAGCCCGCACGGTGCGGCTGCGGAAACTGTTGGAAGAACATGGTTTTGAGTTGTGATACTGAAACATGAACGATACACCGACCCGTCGTCGATTGCCTGCCTATGTGCTGATTCGGTCCTGGTTCCGGTTCAGTTTGCGAACACTCATGATCGTGACCTTATTGGCAGCATTCGCGGTCAAATGGTGGATGCAGCCTGAGCTGTCTGTGTACCGGCAGCCCGACGGCGCGCTCGTCAAGTACTCACTGGCACAGGCGATCGATCCGGCAACCAAGAAGCTGCTGGAACCGCGACGGCACGGTCGCTACGAAGTCCGCGACAAATTCGGCCGTTTGCTAGTCCGCGGGGCTTACGAAAACGGTCTGCCGACTGGAATGTGGACCGTATTTCATCACAACGGACGACGAGCAATCCGGGGTACTACGGTCAGCGGTGAGCGTTCCGGGGTTTGGACAGCCCGGAATCCGGCCGGTAACGTTTATTCCAAAGTCACCTACCAGGTTCCGAACACTCCTTACCCGATGAGCAGAGGCAAGTTCACGGCGCCGTGGTACGCCCAGCGAGTGGGTACCGGCGAAAAGCAGGACGAGCAGGGGCATTTCAGCCGCGGGCCGTTCGTGAACGACATGCGTGATGGTGAGTGGATCACTACAGACGCGGACGGCCAGATTGTTCAACGTGTGACCTACCGCTTGGGAGTAAGGCATGGGAGGTCGCTGGACGTCAACATCGGGAACGGCACAACGCAATCTGGCACGGAACGCGAGACGTATTATCTGCATGGCCATCCTCTGCCGCCGCTAACAGATGTGCTACCCAGACTGGAACATGATCTGCAATCGGGCCACGGCGGCCAGCAATACGAAGCACTGCGAACCGTGGTAGCGTTGGGAATCGCTACAGAGAAATTGTTGTTGCAAGTCCTTCAGGGGAGCGATACGAGCCAGCAGATCTTCCTGCTGCGGTTTCTGGCCCGGGAACGACTTGCCAGCGACAACGTATTGCGTCAGATCGAGCGTCTTACGAAGTCCGCCCAACAAGCGGTATCGATCGAAGCTTGGTTTACGTTGTATCAACTCGCGCCGAATCGACGGTTGGAACTCGCGCGACAGCTTGTGCAACACGCCGCCCGATCGGAATTGCCGGTTCGCTATGCCATCGGATACCGGTTGGCGCAGCAGGCTGGCCCGGTCACGGAAGCGCTCGCGCGCGAATTGGAAAGCGGCAATCCGACTGTCCGGCGCGTTGTCGTGGAAACTCTGGCGGTGATGTCGTTCGCCCCAGCTGCAACGAGCGATGAGAAGACGGAACAGCACAAGACCGACCTGAAAGAATTGGTCGACAAGGTTCGATCTGACCCGGAGCCAGCGATGTCGGCAGCGGCGGTGCAGCTGGCTCGTAGCCGTCACGCTCCGCCGTGACGTAGCTCGACATCCCAAACGAGTATGGATCGCGAGGAATCGTTCACTGCGACGCAACGTCGAGTCTGCTTCAAGCTACGTCACGGCGGAGCGTGACGGCTACGGCGGCATTAGATTTTGGACCCGGTTCCCTTGGTCAGCGCCATGAAAGCCGATTCGAGGTTGATCTCTTCCTCGCGGAACAAGGTCAACTTGTGACCCGCCTGAACCAGTATCGTGGGAAGGTCACTATAGTCCTCGATGCCTTCCTTAAGCGTCACGACCGCTTGGCCGTTGTTGGTCTCGATCTTATCGACAATCGGGTGCTGTTCGAGCACCTTGGCGGCAGCATTCGTGTCGCCGCGAACGGCAATGAATAGCACGATGCGTTGCCGGACTTGCTTCATGACGTCGGCGACCGACGCATTAAAACTCAGCACGCCGCGGTCGATGATCCCAACCTTATTACAGATGTCATGCATTTCCGGCAGGATGTGGCTGGAAATGATAATCGTCTTCCCCATTTTCCCCAATCGCCGAAGCACACTGCGCATTTCAATCCGCGCCCGTGGGTCGAGGCCGCTGAGCGGTTCGTCGAGCAACAACACTTGCGGGTCGTGCAACAAGGTCCGCGCCAGACCCAGGCGCTGTGTTTGACCGCGCGACAGGGTGTTGGCATAGGCATCGCGTTTGAAATCGAGATCGACGATTTCGAGCATCTCGTTACAGCGTGTGCGCCTCGCCGCGCCTTGGATGCGATAGGCGGCAGCGAAAAACTCCAGGTATTCGATCACGGTCATGTCGTCATACACGCCAAAGAAATCGGGCATGTATCCGACCAGCCGCCGGATCTCTTTCGGCTTGGTGTAGATCGAGTTGCCACAGACATACGCCTCACCCCAGGTCGGGTTGAGCAGCGTGGCGATAATCCGCATCGTTGTCGTTTTCCCTGCTCCGTTCGGACCGATAAACCCAAACAGATCCCCTTCACTGAGTTTCAGGTCGATCGATTTGATGGCGAACATATCGCCATATTTTTTCGTCAGGTCATGGGTCTCGATCACGGCATCCAGCGGACAAGCCGCCGCTCAAGGTCATGTTTCGGGAGGTCAGCTTCGCCGAGGGTTCAGTACGGGAAAGATGACGCGATAGTAAGTCCAGTGTTGGTCCGCCGCCACTTCCTTGTCGTCCAAGACCAGTTTCGCGGCCGAAGTCTGCGAGCGACCAATCAGAACCGCCCGACCCAGGACGAGGTGCGAACTCAGATCGACGTACGATTGATAACGGTTGACCAACTGAGTGTAAGAATCGCCTCCGGCAGCCGAATGAAACATCATCATTTCCAGAATGCGCGGCACGACGAGCGTATGCTGGTCCCACGGAGTGCCGATGTCTCTGCTCTCAATCACGCGGCGCCCGGTCAGTCGCCACTGGAGGTTTAACGCCCGCTCCAGCTCGATCCGCGTTTTCTGACCCGGGGCCAGTACTCCCCGAGTGGCGTCCAACCGAAATCCCCAATTGCCGAAATGGACCAGACAATCGCTCAACTCCACAGGCAACGGGTTGACCACTTCGCCGCGCGGCAGGCCGTCGGGATCGACCGTCAACGAGGCTTCGCCGGGCAACTTTATTTCGCCCCACCAGCGTCCGAGCACGCTCTTTGTGGCCGCGACGTGGATCGGTACATCCTGGAGCGTCGTTTGAATCGCTTGGGAAGTTGGGGCCGATCCGGCCCGATCGATTGCGGACGAAATCTCCAACTGGTACTCGTCGATCGCAGGCGGAGCAGCGGCAGCGGTGTTCAGCCCGCCGAGTCCCGTTCCCGGCAGCCCGTGCCAAGCCAGGACATTCCCTTCGAGAGAGGTTGCGGAAGCAAGTTCCGCCTGTGGAACGCTGCGCATCCCATACGTTGCCGCGCGGGGGCTGTAGATGTGAGCCCACGTCGTTCCGCGCAAGTTGGCCGTTGCCACATCAACGTCAACTAAATCGATTTGATTGACAAGGACACGGCTCCCTTTCCAACGCGGCCCGAGCCACATGACTAGTCCCAGGAACGCCACTGTTACGAGTGGAAAAGTCAGCCAAGTGAGTGTCATTCTCCGCAGAATGTCTCGCAGAAAGAAGTAATCGACTGGTCCAATCAACACGATGTACAGAAATACGAGTCCCGCCACCCACCATAACTCGACCAGCGTCACTCCCTGAAATTGGTCGAGACCGCTGCGCAGTTGTCCAACCATATCCTCGTAGCCAAACCGCGCGACTTGAGTGTTCGACAATTCTCCGCCGCTCCGCTCGGGTTGACCGGCGGACGCCTGAACAACACGAGCGACGATTCGCGAACGTCCATCCCAATTCGCAACGGAAGGTAGATCGAGATCGAAGCCGACAAATACCGTCTGGCCGAATCCGAGCGGGGTGCGAACAATCAACGGCCGCGATCCGCCCGCCGCATCATCAGACAGCTCGACGACACCGCCCACTTCCGTCAATACTGTCAGCGGAATCCCTGCAGCCGGGTCGACGACGATCTCGATCCGCTGAGGCGAACCGGAATAAGTCTCCAGCGGCGACAAATTACGCAGCGAACTGACCTCGCGGAATTTGCCCGGTGCTAGATCCGCAAACCGACCCTGCTCTCCCAATAACTCGCGACCGTTCTTCCCCACGGACCACACCAGCCGGCCGCCCATTAACACCCACTCCCGCAGCGCGGCCAACTGACCGGAGGAAATCGCATCGATTTTGGCCCGGTCGCTGGTGGTGAGTACGACTGTGTCAACTGCTTCGAAGCCCAGCCAGTGCTCGGGGAACTGCTCGGCGGTGGACAGTTCACACACCTCCGTGTTCGAGCCGGATCGTGACTTGCGGCCTAGCGCGTCGCTGATTCCGATCTCGGATCCATAAACCACGATCCATTCGCGTTCAGACGTGAGTGGTGCAGGCAATTCGGACACAGACAATTCGCGCCGAGCAACAACCGCATCGCCGCTATGCGCCTCGATCGACAACAATCCATTCGAGCGACCCAGTTTAACGATTCGCACAACGGTGCGAGACTCGCCCGCAGCCAACTCCACCGCGGGAAGGTTCCGCCAGGTGAAGCGAGTGGCAACACCATCTGCGTCCGGCGCAACGATTTGAATTTCGCCCCGGAACGGTTGCGAGCCACAACGCAACTCGATGCGCACGGGGGTCCAATACCCCGACTTGTATCGTCCCTCGACTCCGACCGTTACCGCAGCGATCGTAAGCGGCGTCTCGGCGCAGCGGGCATAATGCGGATCCGCAAGATCGTGCAACAACAGGGCCGCGCCCAAGAGGACGGTGGAAAAAAACGGTGACCGCATCGTCGTTATTCGTCCAAGATCGATTGTCGAGAGATTTAGGGCTTGCCGGCGGAATCGCACCGACATACGAACTGACCACAACCTGGACACCCCGCGCCGTATTTGCGTGCCACCGCTTCAGTCAAATCAACGCCCACGACGTTGGCAATGGTGGTGAGCCACGCGAGCACATCGGCAAACTCGCCGAGTCGATCCTCGTGCGAACCGTTCCGCAACGCTTCCGCCAGTTCGCCCACCTCGGCTGCCAGCCACATGAACGTTCCTTCGACACCGCGTTCGACGTCCTTGGCGAGGTACATTTCGCGAATCAGTCGCTGGAAATCGGCCAAACTTATGTCAGTCGGCACATTCGACCTCGACACGGTCGGCCCTGAAACGCTGGGCCTTGATACGTTGTCCGGCATAGAAAGGTTTGGATTAGGTGGTGAAAGTTACCTAGGGCGGCAGGGCCGCCTGCCAAATGGGAGTCGTTCTACCAAGTGGTCCGCTCCCGTGAGTCGCTGAATTTCGCGCGAGAAAAACAACCAATACATCGATAATCGACTAGGGTTCAAACGGGTTGGCAGCTTACCATGTCGTTGCAGCCGAAGGAAACCACGGAAAAATGACCGGCCTCGCATTCTCCCGCTACAATGCCGGCATGTCACGCGGCGAAGACAAGGCGAAGAGACGGCAGCTTGGACTGCGAGCAATCGGCTATCTTGTCACCGTACTAACTGTCTGCGCCCTTACCATGTGGGGTGGACAAGGGGGTGCAATCATCGCCTTTGTGATCTTCATTGGTCTAGCTGCATTAGACGCCTTGGCTGCCCTGACTGCGGACAGCGACTCATGACCAAGCCAACTCGCCTCCGTCCCCGTTTCTCGGTCCGCACGCTGGCCATCTTCGTGACGCTGGTCTGCGTCTACTTCGGGGCGTGGGAGGCGACGAAGCGATACGGCCCCCGGTCAATTTCCGACGACGTTCTGGTTTTGGAGGAACCACCTGCTCCATTCATTGTGCGGGGTTACTTACTTGAATATCAGCCAATGACATCGCTCTCCGACATTCGCATTCTGGCAACGCGTCGATACTACATTTGGCTGTTCGGCCCCACGATCAAATTGCCGTACGAAGAGGAGTGGCAATAATTTCAGAATCCCGCTGCTTCTCCCGATGGTTTGCGGGTTGTGACCGCGTGAATGGAGTCAAATCTTGCAGCGAGAACCAAGTCAAGCTTTGGATCCTTCCCAGTGCCACCCGACGACTGGCGCCGAGGAACCCTTGGCCGAACTAGCGAGAAGTCTCCTTGCCGCGGGGGATGCGAAGGGGGCGGTGGAAGCCTATGACCAGGCGCTAGCGTTAGCTCCCCACCGCGCCGATTTGTTCGCCGAATTGGGAATCGTATGGCAGGAGCTGAATGACCCGGACGCGGCGCTCGCTTGTTACCGCCGCGCGGTCGAGGTCGATCCGGAGAACGTTTCGGCGCGGCAAAACCTGGGTTACTTGCTGTGCAATCTTGGTGAACCCGAGCAGGCGCTTGAGCACTATGAATACGTGCTCAAGATCTGGCCGTCGCCGATCAGTCGAATGTTGGCTGCCACCGTATTGCCGGTCATCTACGACACCGCCGCCGAAGTACAGTCCTGGCGCGCACGGTTCACAGCGCGCTTACGCGAACTGGCCGCTGCCGGTTTGCGCGTCGAAACCAC
>CAZFLF010000117.1:0-10836 GCA_964519825.1 uncultured Pirellulaceae bacterium
CCGGTTGCACCGAGGTTGGCTTGATCGATGTTCAGCTTGGTAATCGTCGTCGACAATGCACTGGTTACAAAGTCGAGGCTGCCGTCAAGCAATTTCCTGCCTTTGTAAGTAGTGACTTGTGAAATCCGGTCAACTGCTTCCAACGCCGAATCAACTTGCAATTGATTTGCGTCAATCTGATCGGAGCTCAAAGCACCGGCGTTCGCCGCTTCCGTGACCAGCGCCCGAATGTCGACCAGCAGTTTGCTGACTTCACCCAACGCACTGTCGGTGGTGGCGATGAGTTCTGCAGCTCGTTCGCTATTGCTGATCGCTTCATTGACGGCGGCGATATCACGGCGAAGATTATCGCTGGCAATCAAGCCGGCGGGGTCATCTTTGCCCGTGTTGATTCGCAAACCCGTGCTTAATCGTTGCAGGGAGACCTGCAGGTCCGCATTGCTGCGGGCCAGCGAGTGCTGAGCCACGAGCGACGGCACATTGGTATTGATCCGCGACATTGCTGGTCACCCCTGTTTCAGGTTGAAAACAACTGGATAGCTCAATCCGGGTTGCGGGGAGTGCAACTCAGTGGGCTTGGCTGCCGCTGTCGTTGTCTGCTCAGCACAACAGCCTGACAAATTCTTTCGACCACAACACACCTACCGGGCATATTGCAGTATCGACCCCGCGGACTTAACCGCTGTCTACTTCGTCTTATCGTCTAGCCAATCTGACAGCTTTAGGTAATTTGGTTAAATTTCTAGATTACGCAAAACAGGCAATTTGTATTGGATTGATTCGGTTGCGAAGACTAGGACTTCGAACCAAAAACTCGATTCCTGCGGGGAGTTCTGCAGTTGGACCCAGTAAGTTTGGCAGAATCGTCATATCCAGACCTGTACTAGCGCAGGATTCGCGAAGTTGTATTGGCCATCTTGGTAATGAATTCGCCGCCGATCTCATGCGCATTACCTCGTGGACGGGACCGCATTACTCGAACCAGTACCTGGATCAAGTCGCCACCAGGCGCGAAGAGTTCCAACCCCAGGAAAGCGGCGCACATCGCACGATCATTCAGTAAACAGATCCCGCTCACGGAGATATTACGGGTAACAAGCATGCACGGACGATCCACGGGATGCAGAATCGCGTCGAACGGCTGGGTGGGAATCACCATGTTCACGGGATATCGTGAGGATCGACGTTTATCCCGAAAGTCGTTGTCGGGAATAGGTCGCAGCAGCCGAGCGGTCTCCAGCAATTCCTCCGAGGGGGGCGCGATTTTGGACCGATCGAAGATCACCGGCTCGGGGCGGATGTTGCGTAATTCTTCGATATTAAAGTTCTGAGTTAACTCCCCTCGATATTCCCGGCCGCAGACGCTACACAACCACGTTCGGGCATCGGTGGAGGCCAAAAACTCGCAGAGCGGCAATGTGGTGCCACATTGGGTGCAGGTTTCAATGCGCCGTCTGAGAGAATGTGTGACGCTAACAGCCACAGGCGCGTCTCCACAAAGTTACTTAGGCGCGGCACCGGGCAGGGAGCTGGCATTTCCGTCGTCCGCCAAGGGTTGGGCGTCGGTCGGTTTCAGCTTAGCAGCCTTGAGGTTTTCGCGCTGGATGGCTTCATAGACTTCTCGGCGATGTACCGGAATGTCTTGCGGCGCATTGATGCCCAAACGCACTTTATCGCCGCGAATGTCCACAATGGTGATGACCACGTCGTCACCGATGATGATGCTCTCGTCGCGATGTCTCGACAAAACCAGCATCGATGGCTCCTTCCGGTTGTTTCCTAGGGGTTCGGCTGGAAATGCGCGCTGGATGACGAGGCGCAACACGATTCCATGCTCAACGCCCGCGGTATTTATCTCGCCCTGTGCCCGCTCAAGCCAACCTCGAGTGGAAGACAGGAAAGCAGTCTCAAACCCTACGCGGCCGGCATCTGGATCGCGCGGCCATCACACCAGGGATGAGTATCGGTAGGGTATTTGGCGAGAGTCCACGACTAGCGAGAACGTTACCGTTGTGTGGACGACACCGGCTGTATCACGCTGATTTGCGCAGCTTCAACGAGGGCGAGGTTAATTCGAATTGCACGGGCTGGTCGTCCGAAGTAACGATCTGGCGCCCGACGCGCCGGTTCAAATTGATGATCAGCGGGGCCTTGAGATTGACCGTCAGCAGCCCCGCATTCTTGGCGACAATGACCAGAACAAAGGCCTGATCGACGCCCGTCAGCTCCAATGGGGCAAGTTGTCCACGGTTGACGCGAACTTCGTAATCCGGCAGGAATCGTCGTGGACTGATCACCGCCAGCGCCGTCTCCGGCAGATTTGTGCTCTGCAGCCAGCCAACCGCATCATTGTCCGCGTCCGACAACAACACCCATTGTCGGCAGCTCTCTAGGCCGATCAAGCCGTGTGGGAACGAGAATACGTCCTCAGGCTTAACGGGAACGGAGCCAAAGCGGGAAGTCGTGATCAGCATGGAATTGCCCCTCGACTATGGCGGAATCCAACCAGCGCGTCGCGGCGCGCTCACGTCCATCATCGGCAACGCGCACCGCGCAACCTCAGCAAAATCGTCACAACTGCACCACACCGAACGACGGCCTCCCGCACTGGGCGGCGACAGTATCGTTCTTCCGCTAGCACGGACCTGCCTGGTTTTCGGCACGCTAGCTTGATTGCCGATGCGAGCATTGCTTGCGACGAATTCCTGACATGACCGCGTTTCGCGTTACAGGAAGTCAAATACCGATTGCTGGAAGGAGCGTCCGATGAGTTGCAACGTCGCCTCCAGGTTGGCTTGCCGCGCCGTAAGATCAGAAATTGCTTTCACAATGTCGGTATCGATTTCCGTCGAGAGCGTCGCGCGGATTTCGATGTCCTCGCGCTCGATTCGGTTTTTCAGGGTCTCCAAACTACTGGCCTTGGATCCCAGTTCGGCCTTCACAAACGTTAGGTCGATGAAGTTCTCATCGATCTTGGCCGCCGCGCGCTCAACCTTCACCAGATCAAAATTTGCGAGAGCCTGATCGAGCCGCAACAACGAATTGAAGACCCCGTTGGCTTCCAGCGGATTGACGTCGGCGCCGGTGAGCACTTGGGGTTGTCCGACGGCCGGGGTTGGAGCCACGGCCAGATCTTGATTTATCGGCACAAGTCCCAAGCCCCACGACGCGTAGCTGTTGCCGCGGAATACCGTCAAGTCTTGTGCACCGGCTGAATTCGCGTCTTCGAGTTCAATCCCGTTGCCAAACACCGCCAATCGTGCGACGACAACATTGCCAACGTTGGCAGGATCGTTATTGATCAAATCCAGAACGTCTCCAACCGTGTCCGCTCCGGTGATGTCGATATTTAGGGTCACGCCGTCGCGTCGCTGGATGTTCAGGTCAACCCCAACGTAATCGGATAGCCCAGTGCCGTAGTTCAGGTCGCTGAGATACGTTTCCGCAGTCATGCTGCGAATCCCAAGTTGGGTCGCCGTCGTTCCACCGTTTTCTCCGATCGTGAAATCCGCGCCGCTTAATCTGGAGCGAACGTCGATACCGGTCCCGTCCGAATTGATCGTAGCGATGAGTCGCACATCCGGGCGATTCAGGATATTCAGCAGGTCCTCGATCGTTTCGGCTCCATCAAACGTGATCACAAAGTTGTCGTCGCCGTTGGTGATTTGGATTCCGGACGATTGATCCAATGTCTCACCGGAGCCGCCAGACGTGGTGAATGTCGCGGCTGTTACCACGCCGGATCCGTCGTTGCTGGTGTCGTCGAGATCGTCGAATTCGGCCGTAAAGACCCCCGTGGCATTAATCGCATCGACGGCCGTAACCGCGCGAGTCACTCCCGGACTGATTTGCACGGTGAGCACATTCGTGCCGGCGTCATACGACGCAATGGCTTGATCCCCGACGGCGCCCGCGACAAAGTCAACTTGCGTGTTATTGAAAGCGGGGCCGTTGTCCACCGCCTCAATCCGCAGGTCATTGTTGTTAGCGGGGAAAGTCGCCCGCACCGAAGCGCGCGTTCCCAGAATATCTTGCAGACGCGTCGTTAATCGTACGATTGGATCCAAATCACCGCCAACCAGCGGACCGACACCGACACCGTTCGTGTCCAAGATTCCGAGTTCCGAGGCAGTCTTTCCGCCGGGGCTTTCGCGGACCGTGAAGTTGCCCCCGCCCGCGTCGTCAATGTCGATCACCAGACCGCTGCCAGACAGCGTGACATTGATGTCCCGGCCAGCAGGAGCGTTGTCGGCGATGAGTTCCATCACGTCGCCGACGATCTCGGCATTGCTGATGTCGACGGTCTGTGTCGACGTGCCGTCCGAGACAATAAAGCTGCCCAGAGTAATCCCGCGACCGCCGCGCAGGTCGGCCAGTCGTGTATTTGCTGTAACGATGGGACTGAGATTGACTGAGCCGCGCACTTGCGCCGAGATGGCGCCGAAGGCCTGCGCGCCTGTGATATTGGTTTCCGACAATAAATCGACGTCGATATAATTCCGCAATTGGGTTTCGTTCGCGTTGTAGGCGACGAATTGCCCGGCCTCTTCGAAAGGCTGTGCCGTGGTCTCGGAGCCGCCAAACAAGTATCGACCGCGGAATTGGCGGTTTCCAATGTCGAGGAATTGTTGAACGGCATTTCGTACTTCGGAGCGCAGGACTTCCCGCTGCTCGGGAGTCGTTGTCGAGTCGATCGACCGCAACGCCAAGGCCTTCATGTGCGAGAGCAAGTCGTTCGCACCGATCAACGATGTGTCGGTCGCGTTGACGAAAGAGTCCGTGGTATTCAGATTGACTCGGGCTTGTTGCTTCTGCTCCATCAATCGTTGCAATGTGATCGCGCGAATTGCCGAAGGGGCATCTTGACTCGGCGTCGAAATGCGATAACCGGTGCTGATCTGATCCTGCAGCTTCAGCATCTCCTGCTGATCGAATTCAAACTGCGACAAGAGCCGGGCCTGAATCAGTGCGTCGCTGACGCGCGTCGTCGTAATGGGATAAATTGCGGGCATAGGTTCCGAGTAAACTCCTCGTCCTCGGTAATTGCGGCCGGAAGTCCGGCTAGTGGGCTGCCAGTCCTTGAATCTTCGAATCTGTCAACAATTGGCCTCACATCACAGATTCACCAGCACATCGAGCATGTCATTCGCAGCCGAAATCAACCGTGCGGACGCCTGAAACACTCGCTGATGTTGAATCATCCTGATGGCTTGCTCATCGATGTTGACGCCGCTAACTCCCAATTGCTGTCCTTCCAGCGTGGCATGGAAGGTGCGGAAGCCATCGCTGAGTCCCTGTACCACGGCGGAGGCTTGGAACATTTCGCCCGTGAATCGTTCGTAGTATTCGGCCAGTGACAAGCCACCCGTGGCTTCCAGCGGCTCGACGGCCAAACCGGCCAAAGCGACGGCATTTTCCGTGTCCGAACCAATTCCCGTTTGGCTGGCTGCGAATTTCGACGGATCGTTGAGGATCGTTTCGTTGATCCCGACCTGCGTCGACGTCGCCCCGGAGAAAAACGTATTGATGCCCAAGGCGGCCAAGACTCCGCTTGTGTCGTCGGCAAACGCGAATTCCAGCACCTGGGAATCCGCATTGATCGTCAGCCCCCGCTGCGTGTTCACCGTGGCAGCGATGCCGTCGACCGCGTCCAGTTGGTCGACAAGGTCTTGCAGCGTCGTATCGTCGCCAAGTCCGTTGAGATCGACGCGAATGTCCGTGGTCGTGGTTAGCCCGGTTCGCTTGTTCTTGACCAGCACTTGGAATGTTCCATTGACCGGAGTGAATACTAATCCGGCATCGTCGAGCACATCGTTGGCGTCATTCACGAAGAATTCGCTCTCGCTGGTGGAATGGCCGGTCAACCCCTGACCACTGGAAAACAGCTTGTTAAATTCGAAGATTAGCTTCTTCGTGAAATCGTCCAGACTGTCGAGAAACCCACCCAACACATCGTCTCGGGCCGTATATAACCCAGCGAGTCGTCCGGAGGAGGCGTCCACCGGTGCATCGGAGTCGACAATATTGATCGTTGCGACGGAAAGACCGCGATCTTCGGTGCGACCTACCGTCACCGGACGGGAGGTCCCATCAAAGACCAGAAAGTCTCCGTTGGCGAACACCGTAACCGCTCCCGAATCCTGCTCCACCGCGCGAATCCCAATGATTTTTGCCAAATCCGCCAGTGCGAGACTCCGTTGGTCGCGCAATCCTCCGGCTTCGCTGATTCCCGTCAAACTGGCTTCGGTGGATACGATTTGTATGTTGAGCGTAGCGATTTCGGTGGTCAGGCGGTTGACGTCACTGGCGGCTGCCATGACGCCGTCGTTAACATCCTGGCGAATTTGCCGCACCCGGGAGTCGTAACGCGTGATGTCCTGGGCCAGCCTTTGTCCTTGCAACGCTGCCAGATTCCGCGTGGCCAAGTCTTCGGGCTGATTGAGCACGTCATTAATGGAGGAAAAGAAGCGGTTGAGCGCCGAGCTCATATCGGTATCGCTCAATTCTCCCACGATCGCTTCCATACGCAGATAAGCTTGCTTTTGCGCTTCGGCATTCTCAACGTCCGAGATCGCTCCGCGCAGCCGCTCATTGATGAAGCGGTCGGTTTGCTGAATGATCCCCTTGATCTGAACTCCCAACCCGACCGGCAGAGTGCCAATTAGTTGCGTCGGCGCCGGAGTGTAGACCACTTCTTGGCGCGTGTAGCCGGGAGTGTTGGCGTTGGCAATGTTGTTGCCAATAACCTGCAGGCCGACCTGAGTATTGAGCAACGCGTTGCTGGCGACCTGCAGTGTACTGAATAGCGACATGCGAACGCTCGCTGGGGCAGCATTGCCCTGGGCGCTCGATTCCAAACATTACACTCGCTCCGCAGGGAGACGTTCCCTCAGCGACCGTCCTGACACATCTGCCGTCCCTCTGGGACACAAATCGTGCTAGCGGCAACCGCCGTAGGTAATGCTTCAGACCGAGAAGCCCGGGGGACGAGTTCGGTGCGCGCTACGCTTGGTGATCCACCAGCGCGCCGCCGGTGAACGTCGGTTCTCCTGGACCATACGTTGGTAGTAATCGTCCACCCGTCGCGATGATCTCCAGCATCTGGGAAATATGGAGCAGTGATCGTTGGGCTAGCACCCAGTTTGCGAGACTTTGATGCTGCAGCAGCCGCATGCGCGCGGCGGATTCCTTGACTTGCTTACCCAGTTTGTCGCGGTGGCTCGGCGTAGCACGCGCTGCAAGCTTTGACAGATTTCCGGAGGGGAGTCCTTGCTCCGCGGCGAACTGCAACAGTTGCGCGCGTCGGTCGTGACAAGCTTGCAGCCGGTTGAGCAACTGTTCGGCGCGCGGTCGCAAATCATCGACTGCCTGCAGATCATTGCGTCCGACCGCCTCGCGTTTGGCGGTGAGAACATCGAGCAGTTCCGTCTGCACCGTCATAAGTTCGCCAAGCAGATCGGCTAGTTCGTGTTCCCATTCCGTCCCACTTTGTCCGGTTTGCGCGTTCGATCCCGTGGTATTACGCATCGATTTGCCTTGGTCACTGGGATTTCGGATGTTGGCCTGGCGGTTGTGTCGCCCTACCGTCGCGTCATGTTGAACAACTCGAACATCGGCCCGGTGAATTGCTCGGCCGTCGCGTCCGCCAGGCGTTCGGCCAGCGTTTGGTCGAGCTGCGCCTGAAATACCTCTTCCGCGTGTCCACCATGAAAGTAAGCGGGTTTATCGACCGTTTTCCGCATGGCGCTCAGCATTTGGCCGTAGAACGTCTGGCCGACGAAGTCGTCAAACACTTCGCGCAGTTTGGCTTGATTGGGATCCACTTTGCCGGTCACCGCGCTTTTCGTCAGAGCGTCAGGCGGTGTGACCATAGGGGCAGTCGTCCAGTCGGTTGACATCACGCGCGGTAGGATGGTGGTCATTCGTCTTTGGTCTGCTTTCTGTCACCTGGATTGGGCATCGAGACCCGGGCTCTGGCGGGGAGTTGGCCGCCAGTTCCCCAACGCAGAGAACGTCACTCGATAATCAGCTGGCCGTACAGGTCCCCGCTGCGTTCCAACATCTTGATGATGTCAATGATTGAGTGCGGATCGACCTTCAACGAATTCAACGCGTTGACCAGGGCCTGCAGCCGCGTTGTTGATGAACTGGTCAATTCATTCATATCGACCATGAGCAGCGGCCCGCGAGCCGGTTCATCACCTGTTTGGATCGAGACGTTCTTGTGTGTGACAGCTACTCGCCCGACCATCACGTTGTCGCCCACGATGATCACTCCGTTGCGTTCATCGATCACGACCCGGGCGTCATGGTGTTGCAGCGAGACTTGCGTATCGAGAATCTCTGCAATGAATTTGACGCGATGGTCTACATACACCGCTGGGATGCGGACGCGGACATTCGCCGGACCGATGGCTTCCGCGATATTCTCCGAATTATGGCCCCGTTCGGTCGATTTGCCCGCCAAACCCTCCGACTGCTGCCGTTGTCCGCCTTGTCCGTTCAACGCTTCTTGTATTTCGTAGGCCGTGGGAAAGCCGGCGTGGTGTCGATCGATCACCAGCGTCACGTGGCCATCATCGTCGAATTTGCAGGTGAAATCCTCCTCGAGCCGGCAGCCGTCATGCACCACCCCAACGGTCGGAGGTCCAGCTTCACTCATCGCCAGCGCGCCCTGTGCCAAGCCATAGATACGCGGATCGTTCGGCCGTGCAACGAGCGGCGTCATGACCAGGATGCCCCCCTGCAAACTTTTTGCACTCACCGCACTCACGGTGCAATTCAGTTGTTCACCTTGCCGAGCACCTTCTGGCGGGATCGTCGCCGTGACCATGACCATCGCGACGTTCTTGGTGTTCTTCAATTCATCCAGCCCCTTTGCCGACGGACTAAGTGGACTCCCCATGGATTCGAGCATCTTGGCTAGCGCCCGGAGAGTGGGGCCGTCCGTGTCGCCCGTCCCCTTCAAACCGATGACCAGGCCCATACCCTGTAGGGTGTTCTCTTCCTGCCCCTTGACGCGACAAATGTCTCGCACGCGCAAGTATTGCGCTTCGACCAACCCTGTCCAACTCAGAGCGAACACGAGGTTCAACCAGAAACAGAGGGCTAAGGTGCGATGGTTCGACATCCAGTTTTCCTTGTTGCGTTTGATGACCGACGGTGGCAGCACTCGCACAAACTTTCGCGGAGCAAAATCACAGCGGATCGAACTGATCGAACCACCGCGTGAACCAACCCCGTTTGTAACCATCACGAACCATGCCCCGATCGCGCTTGTCGAGCCGGAAATCGAGCATGTTTCGGCTGAGCACCTGGTTGGTGGGATCGATGTCCTCGCGGCGGCACATCCCGGTCACCGATATTTCCCACGCTTCCTCGTTAACGCCGACTCGCTTATGTCCTTCCAGCACGAGGATCCCATTCGGCCGCATGTCGATAATTTCGCAGGCGATGTTGAGCGTCAATGACTCGCGGGTTTCCAATTCGCTGGTGCTCCGCATTTGCTGCTGCAACTGGGCATTTATCTTTTGATCGCCGTCCGACTGCGGATCGGGCTTGACCGTAAAGAGTCCGGGCCAGATCAACCAATCCTTCAGCTGCGCGTTGTAGGTGGCGGTTTTTCGGCGACTGATTTCTCCGTCGGACGTCATCCGTGCCATTTCATCAACCCGCACGACGACGACGTCGTGTAATTCGATTCTCTTGGGAGGCGGCGGCGCGGCGATAAACGTCCAACTGGCCTGCGGCAGCGTCAGCGGCAAGAATTCGCCGCGCTGCGAGTCTGGCCGAAACAAGCTCGAATTTTGTCCGCGGGCGGTCCCGCTCAGTGGCCCAATTGCTACCACCAACAGCAGTGCAGCAGACCACCATCGCCCTCGTTGATCTCCCCATGTGGCCGTGTTGCTCCGCAACACGTTTGCCAAAGTACGCGAGGACCTGAACTTCATCGTTGAACTCCCGGTTGCATAGGCGGTGTTTGATTCACATCGGTCACCGTTGAACCACTGGCGAAAACCTCCGCATGCCGCAAACCGGTGACGACGACCGAGTATTTCTCGCGGCCCTCTAGAGATTCGACGGGCAATAGGGCTCCCAAGGCCCCATCGGCCAGCGCTTTTGCGGTCGTCCGCACACGGACGCCGGCGGCCTTTGCGACCACCGTGACCGCGTCGCCTCGCCGCACTAAGATCGGCTTGCGCAGAGACCGCGTATCGATCGGCTGTCCGGTTGTGTAGCTACGAGACGACTCCTGGCCGATCACCGCTTCTGTGTTCCGCGACACCGTCATCCCATTCGTCACAGGCTTGTCCGGCGATTTCAGTTCGACATCCGTCGCGCGAATGATTGCGCCTATCGAAATCGGTTGATTGGCAACGACGACCGCAGTCTCTTCGCTACCTCCTGCATTTGGCACCACCGGCACCGGAGCCTGTCGAGTCCCTTGAGCGTGGGCGATGCGAACCAATTCCGCACCAGCAAACCGATGATCCGCGGTGCTGACTCCGTGCAATTGCAACAGTTGCCGAATCTCGACATCCCGCACCGTGCGCACTCGACCGCGCGCAGGGGACGGAAAGAGTTCGATCCGACGCAACGAATCTACTTGCTGCGAATCCGGATCTTGGATATTGGCGACGTCACCCAACAGGACAAGTGAACCGCGTACGTCCGCCTGCGGTTTGAATTGAATCTCGGCGGACTCGGCGGACGAACTGCCAGCCAAGATCGTCAGAAAGAACAGAGTGACTCGGCGTCGTGCAGAAGAAGGCATAGGAGAGGTTAGAGGTTAGAGGTTAGAGGTTAGAAGTTAGAGGTCAGAAGTCAGAGGTCAGA
>CAZFLF010000118.1:0-10794 GCA_964519825.1 uncultured Pirellulaceae bacterium
CGCATGTGGTGGGCGGACGGCGGATTCGATGGTTCGAACCGTGCAGGCAACAGTCGAACTGTCGATTGGCGAGTCCATTTCGGAGAGGTGTATGGCAAGAAAAGAAGAAGCTTTGGAGGTCGAAGGTACCGTGACGCAGGCGCTGGCGAACACGCGATTTCGCGTACAGTTGGAAACCGGCGTCGAAGTCATGGCCCATGTCGCGGGACGCATGCGAAAAAACTTTATTCGTATCGTGCCAGGTGACAAAGTTCGCGTTGAGTTATCTCCTTACGATCTGGGCAAGGGCCGGATCGTGTTCCGCGAACGCTAGCCAACTTGGCGGGACTTCTGTTTGTGCGTTGCTTGTTTCGATCTGGCGGGATCGACTGCACGGTTGGAAACGGATTTTTGGACCTCCTCGGTAGCAACGATCCATCCGCGTCACGTGATGCAAGGTTGTTAGCGTTATCCCGCACGAAACTGAAATGGCGCCGTTGGGGTAGGACCATGCGTCGCTTCAACTCTGGTAAGCAGGTAAGTTTGGCAGGAATTTGAAGTTTTTTTGATTTACTCTGCCGCGTCGTCGTGATGGCGTTCCGGCGTTCCTCTAATGCGATAGGAGTCTCCAATTGTGAATGCTGTATATCGTTTCGGTTTGACGTTGCTGTTGGCTGTGTCCACCTTGCTTGCTCCGGCGTCTGTCTGGGCACAGAGCAAGAAGCCGGCCGTGCTGGTGTCGATCGCCAATCTCGACAAGTTGCTGGCTGATGCTGGTTACTTGACTCGCGCCGCGGGGACGCCGGAGCTCGGCGGCTTTGTCACCTTGATGGCCGGTCCCTACCTTCAGGGTCTGGATACGAAGAAACCGTCGGGAGTTTTCCTACAGTTCGCCGGTCCACAACCGACTGGGGTTGCCTTCGTGCCGGTGACCAATTTGGACCAGGTGTTGCAGCAACTTGAAAACAACAACATCGAAGTTGAAGACGCGGGCGACGGACTGAAAAAGATTAGTGGCCCGAAAGCCATTTACCTCAAGGAAAAAGGGGGCTGGGCGTTTATTTCCGACAACGAAGAGAATCTCGCCAATCTACCAGCGGACCCCAGCGCCCAACTCGCCGGACTGAGCGACAAGTACAACATCGCTTTCCAAATCAACGTACGCAGCTTCCCGGAGGAGCTGATCGATACGGCCGTATCGGAAATGAAAAACGGCTTTGAACGGAATCTGGAGAATGAGACCAACGAAGAAAAGAAGCAGTTACAAGAAAGTGTTGGCCGGCAGTCGCTGGAGAGTTTCACGCGGCTGATCCGCGAGTCAGACCAGATTACCGTCGGCTGGGGCGTCGACAGCAAAGCCGGCAAGACGTTCGTCGACTTTGCGATGACGGCCGCAGCGGGAACCAAGCTCGCCGAGCAGATGGACGCCTACAAGAAGATCAAGTCTAGCTTCTCGGGCCTCGAGCTGGCGGACGCGGCCGCGACGCTGCGATTCACGGCTCCAATCGCCAAGGAAGAAATCGCCCAGGCCCGTGAGGGTTTGAAGGCGTTCCGCGAACAAGCCATGGCGGCGGTGGAAAAAGACGAGAATTTAAGCGATGAGGAAGCCAAGAAATCCGCTAAGGACGTCGTCACAGCGCTGTTCGACGTATTGATAGCGACAATCGAATCCGGCAAGATCGACGGTGGTGCCGCGATCATGTTGGAACCAAAAGCCGTGCACGTGGTGGCGGGTGGATTTGTAGCAGACGGAAAGGTCGTGCAGGAGCAACTGAAGAACCTCGTCGAATTAGCCGAGAAAAACGGCGACAGCGACGTGGCCGTCGAAAACCTGAAGTTCAACTCGGCCAAATATCAGGGGATCGATTTGCACACCTTCACTGTGCCCGTGCCGGACGATGAGGAGCAGGCCCAGGAGGTGTTTGGCGAGGAATTGAATGTCGTCGTTGGTACCGGCAAACAGAGTGCCTATGTTTCGTTCGGCAAGGAATCGATGACCCTGCTGAAGCGTGTAGTTGACGTCTCGGCGACCAGCGGGCAAAAGGAAGTGATTCCATTCCAGCTGAACGTTTCACTGGCTCCAATCATGCAATTCGCGGCCTCGCTCGACGATGACCCAACCATTCAAGTGTTGGCTGAAACGATGAAGAAAGCCGGCGGCAAGGATCGCGTTCGGGTTACTCAGAAGACCATCGAGCACGGCACGACCGTGCGGCTTGAAATCGAAGAAGGCGTGTTGCAGTTGATTGGCGCCGCAGCCAAGGCGCAGAACCAACGCAACAACTGATTGCAGTCCACCACTCACCGCGAGCTCATTTGCGCGGTTCGACTCGAACCATCACCGCACCCCGGCTGTCCCTGACAGCCGGGGTGTTTTCGTTGAGCTCCCCTACTACTCGCGTCGCCAGTGATCTCTTACTGTTTTCTGCGTAGAAGTATAGCAACTGTAGTACATTGTCGTCCCGCGTTTAATGTTATTTGGTGCGCAATCTCGTCCGCAGAGTTGGGAGGGCGAGGCTCCTGCGAGCCGTGCACCGGTGCACGGCTCGGCAGGAGCCTCGCCCTCCCTTCGACTGCGGCTTCCAATCGTCAAACTACTTATGCCCGCATTCCCCACATTGCGTCACGAGATTGCGGGCATCCGCGTTACCGAACTGGCCCGCCAGTTCGGCACGCCAGCATTTGTCTATGACGCAGCGCGGATCGTGGAGCGAATCGCTGACCTGCGTCGGTTCGACGTGATTCGTTATGCGCAAAAGGCCTGCTCCAACCTCGGAATCCTGGATTTAGTCCGTCGCCACGGAGCTTTGGTCGACACGGTCAGCGCCGGAGAGATTCACCGAGCGCTACGTGTGGGATACCAATCCGCACGCGAGCCCCCCGAAATCGTCTTTACTTGCGACATCTTTGACCGAACCGCGCTGGCGCTCGTCGTGCAACACAACATTCCGGTCAACTGCGGCTCGCCGGATATGATCGATCAACTGGGCGCGGTCGCCCCGGGCCGCGATATCACGCTCCGCATCAACCCGGGATTCGGACATGGCCACAGTCAGAAAACGAATACCGGCGGTGAGCAATCGAAACACGGAATCTGGCACGAACAGCTCGACGATTGCCTGCTTCGCGCGGACCAGCTCGGGCTAAGTGTAACCGGCCTGCATATGCACATCGGCTCGGGGACTGATTGGGAACACCTCGCGCAGGTCTGCGGGGCGCTGGAACGGGCCGCACTGACGGTTGGACGAACGATCACGACGATCAGCGCCGGCGGGGGCTTGCCGATTCCGTATCGAGAAGATGAGCCCCAGGTCGATCTTGGGGAGTACTATCGCCTGTGGGACGAGACGCGACAGCGGTTGCAAGAGAAGTTTCGGCATCCCATTCGACTGGAAGTCGAACCCGGTAGGTATCTGACCGCCGAGTCGGGCTACTTGATCTGCGAGATTCGCGCCGTGAAGCGGATGGGAAGCAACACCTTCTATCTTCTCGATGCCGGCTTCCACAATCTCGCGCGGCCGATCCTGTATGGTGCGTATCATCCGATGTCGATCGCGCCTGCCAATGGAGCACGGGAGCGATCAAGTCATGACGTCGTCGTCGGTGGTCCGCTGTGCGAATCCGGCGACATATTCACACAGCAGCCAGGAGGGGTCGTAGCGCCTCGCTCGTTGCCGGTTGCGGAGGTCGGCGACTATCTGGTCATCGAATGCACGGGCGCGTATGGGTTTGTCATGGGATCGAATTACAATTCCCAGCCGCTCGCAGCCGAGGTGCTCTTGCGCGACGGACAAGCCCATCTCATCCGCGAACGCCAGACAATCGACGACATGATGAAGGGGGAACACATTCCGGTATGAAGAACTACACCTGTCTGGACTTCGCAAGGAATTACCGTGCCTAAGCCTCAATCCGCCACGAATCCGTTCTACGCCGTGCTCATCGTCGCCGGTGTATTGTTTCTGATTACCGCGTTTGCTTACTTCACCATGGCCGTTCGCGAGGCAAACGGAGCCGTGCCGACCGCGCATGGATTGACGTCGCTGTTGGCACGTCATGGAATGACCGCGTTGATCGCAGAATTAGCCTTGCTTGCCGTTGCGACATTCGGCGCGATTGGCACCGACGATTATTGGAACCGTCGAGCCGCATCCCGCTCGCGCACGCAAGCCGACGACATTTCTCCTGACCTCTGACCTCTGATCTCTAACCTCTAACCTCTAACCTCTTCCAATGGCTGCCGCCCGGATTAACGAACTCCGCGAGCTGATTCGCGAACACGACCGGAAATATTACCTCGAAGCCGCGCCAGCCATTAGTGACCTGGAGTACGACCGGTTGCTGGAAGAACTGCGGCGCCGCGAGGCCGAGCATCCGGAGTTAATCACTCCTGACAGTCCAACGCAGCGAGTCGGCGATCAACCGGTCGAACATTTGGACCAGGTTGCGCATCGGGTGCCGATGCTCTCCATTGATAATACGTATAACGTCGAAGAGTTGCGGGCATGGGCCGCGCGGACGATAAAGTTGCTCGCCGGAGAGCCGATCGAATGGGTGGTCGAGCTGAAGATTGACGGCGTCGCGGTGTCGCTGGTCTATGAACAGGGGTTACTCGCGCGGGGCGTCACGCGCGGCAACGGGAAAATCGGCGACGACATCACGCACAACGTGCGCACGATCTGCGACGTTCCGCTGCGGATTCCTGAGGACGCGCCGTGCGTGCTGGAAGTGCGCGGCGAAATCTACATGACCAACTCCGACCTTGTGACGCTGAACGCTCAGCAACAAGCCAAGGGTCTCCCGCCCTTCGCCAATACTCGCAATGTCTCGGCCGGGAGCATCCGCATGCTCGATCCACGTATCTGCTCCGAACGGCGGCTGCGAATGTTCTGTCATGGTGTCGGGGCTTGCGAAGGATTGCATGCAACCAACCACATGGACTTTTTAACCGAGCTGCGCGGTTACGGCTTGCCGCCGACTCCATTCGTGGAGTGTTTTACCGACTTCGATGCGGCGGTGCGGCACTGCGATGTGGTCATCGAGCGCCTCTACGATCTCGATTTCGAAGTCGACGGGCTGGTCTTAAAAGTGAACCGCTTTGACCAGCGCGAACGGTTGGGTTCGACGTCGAAGAGCCCGCGTTGGGTCGCGGCGTACAAATTTGAGAAATACGAGGCGACGACGCGTTTGAACAAGATCGAGGTGCAAGTTGGCAAGACCGGCACGATCACGCCCGTCGCAGAGTTGGCGCCGGTGGAGATCGCCGGAACGACGGTTAGCCGCGCAAGTCTGCACAACGCCGACGAAATCGCCCGCAAAGACATCCGAGAAGGGGATGTTGTGGTGGTCGAGAAGGCGGGAAAAATCATTCCGCATATCGTACGCGTCGAGAAACATGAACGGCGTGGCGATCCACCGCAGTTCGCGTTTCCCGACCGCTGCCCGGCCTGTGAAACGCCCGTGGTCAAGGACGAAGGGGGCGTTTACATTCGCTGCCCCAATCCGCGTTGCCCTGCACAGCTCAAGGAACGGCTACGCTATTTTGCGACCCGCAATGCGATGGATATCGAGGGGCTGGGTGACAAGCTGGTCGACCAGTTAGTGGATGCCAAGCTCGTTGGGAGCTATGGAGACCTGTACCGCTTGCAGCACGCGGACCTCGTCAAGCTCGAACGGATGGGGGAGAAGTCGGCCACGAAGTTGCTGGAGGGAATCGAGGCGAGCAAAACTCGCGGATTGGCTCGGCTGCTCAACGCGCTGTCGATCCGCCACGTCGGGAACCGCGTCGCGGCGGTGTTAGCCGAGAACTTCGGCTCAATGGACTCGTTGCAGGAAGCCACGCTGGAGCAACTCAGTTCCGTACACGAGATCGGTGATGTCATCGCGGGGAGCGTGTTTAATTTCCTGCATAGCGACTATGGCCGTGCAACCACCGACGATCTCATGGCCGTTGGCGTCGACATGACAGCCCCCAAGAAAGTGGCTCCAACCGGCGGTGGCGTGCTCGCCGGAAAAACGGTGGTCGTTACCGGAACGTTGAGCAAGTACACTCGCGACGAGATCCAGGAGCTGATTACCAAACATGGCGGCCGTGCCGCTTCGAGCGTCTCGAAAAAGACCGACTATGTCGTCGCGGGAGCCGATGCCGGCAGCAAATTAGCGAAAGCTCAACAACTCGGCGTGAGTATCCTTGACGAAGCTGGTTTTGAATCGCTGCTGCAATCGTAGGGTCAATTCATCAAAATTCCTCGCCGTTTTTGACAAGTCTGGAATTCTGACCTATCTCTTTCAATGGCGGTTGAGCAACAGGGTTTACCGATAATGCCCGCGTTTGGCGGGCAGATTCGTTCTCGCATTCGGACACAACGGCCGAATCGTTGCTCGGCTTGCTGGCTCGGAACTATGGCGCTGACGTCATCGCCGGCCGGATTGGCCTATCCGAGTCTCGCTGGTCATTCGCATTTCGCGGAGACATTGTACCGATCGGCCGTGTGTTCTTTTTAACGGGCACGTCGTGGAAACAGCATCTGGGGCAGAGCGCTGTGATCACGATCGTGCCCGCTATTTTTTCTTGATCCAGCGCGGCACAATCTGATCGCAGTTCGCAGCCGTGACGCAGCTTGAACGGAAGCAAAGCGGGACAAATAGGTCCTATACGACTGATTCGTCCCATACGTCCCATCGGTACCGTAGTACGTCATGACAGCGTGACAACGATTCAAAGGAGCTGTTCATCATGGCGGACGTTTCCATTCGCGTGCGGGACAACGGACCCTTGTTGATTGAAGGGGCCGTGCGAGTGATTGATGTCGACGGGAAGACGTACCCGATTGCCACCGACAAACCGGCGATCGCGCTCTGTCGCTGCGGGCTGTCCGCGATCAAGCCCTTCTGTGACGGGTCGCACAAGACAGGCTTCCAGTCCGTCTGCCGCGCGCCAAATCCGGTGTAGCGATAGACTTTCCGCGATTGGCGGAGAGTGTTAGTTCCCGTCCTCATCAGTCGTTTAACCGCAAGCCGCAGGCGTGCGCGATCTTGGCAGCACTGGTGGAGAATGGTGGCTAACAGCGCGCACGCCTGCGGCTTGCGGTTAAACGAATGGCTGTCCGGAGGCTGACGCCAACCGGTTCGCCCCCTCTTTCACAGCAACCCCGCTCGCACCTGCCGTCCTCATGCTGTCGGCGAGCCGCATGATTCGTTCCGCCGCCGCATCACAACTCACTCCGCGCGTGTGAATATTGGAGATCAGATTCCGCTGCGCGTCGGTATGACCGGAACGCGGCCGATAGGCCATGTATGCGGACAAACTGTTCGCGGTCGCCAGCCCCGGCCGCTCTCCGATCAGCAGCACGACGACCTGCGGCGACAGAAGTTCACCGATGTCGTTCATAATTCCCACGCGGCAAAACCGCACGACGAACGGTTGGCCGAGCCGCCAGCCCTGTTGCTCGGCGAGTTGTTCCAACTGCGGTAAGAGCTGTGGAACCTGCGTCGCAACCGCGGAGGACGACAATCCATCACCGATTGCGATTTGCAGATCGCAGCCGACGGGACAACGCTCGGCCAGTTCCTGCCGCGCCGCGTCGCCGAATTGCCTGCCCAAATCCGGGCGTAGCAGAAACTCCTGTTTGCTGGATGCTAGAGTCTGCACGGAAAACAATCGACGCCGCGCGACGAATTCGGCTCCGAAATCCCGCTCCGGGTCGAGTTCTGCATGCACGGCATCTGCGGCCGCAGCATGATCTTTCCGCAATTCGAGCCAGGTCGCCGTGCGATAGGCCAATCCGCTCCGTTCGACAAACACGCGCGCCGGAGTGCTCGCGGTGACGGCTTTCAGCCACGACGATTCGCCGGCGCCTGAAATGAGTTCACGCTCGGTCATGGATTTCGAGTTCTTGCTGTGTTGAACGGTACGGAGTACGGAGTACGGGTTCGGGGTACTGGATTCGGGGTACTGGATTCGGGGTTCGGGTTCGGGGTACGGGTTCGGGGGACTGAATATTTGGAATTCGGTAATCGTATTCAATGCCCGGTACCCCGTACTCCCGTACTCCGTACTCCGTACTCGGTACCCCGTACTCACTCATGCCAGACGTGTTCCAAATGTTGCAACAGTTGTTTGCATGATGCATTTTCTCGGGGGAGCAGTCGTCCGTCGCGGACGATCCCGCGTTCTTCCAGCCACGCGGCGAATTCGGGAGCCGGTCGCAGGCCGAACAATTCGCGCATGGCCGCCGCATCGTGGTAGCTGGTCGATTGATAATTTAACATCACGTCGTCTGCGCAGGGCACTCCCATGAAATAGTTGCAGCCCGCCGCGGTCAGCAGCATCTGCAAATTGTCCGCGGAGTTTTGATCCGCTGCCGCGTGATTTGTGTAACAGACGTCGCAACCCATCGGCAGGCCAAGCAGTTTTCCCATGAAGTGGTCTTCTAAACCGGCGCGGACGATCTGTCGCTCGTCGAATAAGTACTCGGGTCCAATGAAACCTACAACGCTGTTGACGAGAAATGGATCGAGCGTTCGGGCCACGCCGTAGGCACGAGCTTCCAGCGTCACTTGATCGACTCCATGATGCGCCTCGGCAGAAAGCGCACTCCCTTGACCTGTCTCGAAGTACATCACCTGGTCGCCAACCCACTCGACGTCTCGGCCACGATGTTGCTCGACAATTCGCTCCCGCCCGTCGCGGAGGAGCTCGAGCGTGATTCCGAAACTGGCATTGGCAGCTTGCGTGCCGGCAATCGATTGAAACAACAAGTCGACCGGCACGCCGCGCTCGGCGCAAGCTAATTGCGTCGTGATATGGGCGAGACAACACGCTTGGGTCGGTGCTCCGCTGGCAGTGATCAACCGATCCAGCGCATGCAGGATCGCGGCAACCGTGTCGACAGACTCTGTTGCCGGGTTGACTCCGATCACGGCATCGCCGCATCCGAACAAGAGTCCGTCAACCGTAGAAATCAGGATGCCATCTAGATCGTCCGCCGGGTGATTGGGTTGGATTCGTACGCCAAGCACGCCGCGCTGGCCCAACGTATTCCGGCAGCGCGTCACGTTGCGAACCTTGCTGGCCACCTGTACCAGATCTTTGTTGCCCATTAATTTCGCAACCGCCGCAATGACCTCCGGAGTCCAACCCCAGCGGACGCGCTGAATCTCGGCGTCGGTCGCGCGGTCATCCAGCAACCATTCACGCAATTCGCCGACAGTCTTGCTGCGCAGATCACGGCCGGCGTCTTCTTGAAGAGTCGTCAGCAGCAGCAGCGAGACATCGTCTTGGTCCGGATCGATGACCGGCCGCTCGATGATTTCGCTAACTGTCACGTCGGCCAGGGGGATCTTCGCGGCAACTCGTTCCCGTTCGCTCGCCGCCGCAATTCCAGCGAGTTGGTCCCCCGACTTTTGTTCGTTGGCTTTGGCGAGCAGATCACGCAAGTCGGCGAAATTGAACCGCTCTCCGCGCAACGTCGCGTGATAAGCCATAGATCACTTCTTCTCCTGAACGCGAACACCCGACAGACGTAACGTCACAAACAGCAGGACGGTCGGCAGCAATTGCGGCCCGTACCACGTGATGTTGTCGATCACAATCGTCAGATACGACTCCGGCCAGATCCAGGCATTTGCGGGAAGTCCAACCGGTCGATCAAAAGTCCTCTTGATCATTAGCTCCAGGAATGGCTGCAAGGCGGCAATCGCGCCGAAATAGACCAACCACAGGACAGAAAAACGATTGGGCTTGAGGATCACCAGGGCACACGGGGCCGCCAACAAGCCCATTACGAAACTCTGGACAAAGCCCAAGACGTAGTTTCCTGCGTCGCCTGGCGAGACCAGCCAACCGTCCGGAGTTTTAATCGTTAGCCGAAGGAGTAGCGATAGAAAAGCGCAACCGGCAATCAATGCGAAGAGTTGTTTGAGGCGAATGCGCCTAAAGGGTCGATTCGTCGCGGAATCGGGGACGAGTTCGGTCCCGGTGCAATATCTCTGCGTCGCGAAAACGGCCGCCATCGGTAAGAGAGCCGGCAACGTTGCTGCCACGCCCAGCATTAACGATGACCAAGGAACGAGAGTTGTCCATTTCCCAGACAAGAGTCGAGTTGCTGCAATGAACGCCGCGGTCATTCCTAATAAAATCCACACAAGTCGGCTGAGTCGCCCGCGTTTCTCGACAAAGATACCCCAGGCCGTCAACAAGCACAGTTCGGCATGAATCGCGCTCAATGAGAAAAAAATAGTCTCATAGGATGTCTTGGTATTTGTCCCGAAGGGAAACGCGTTGATCGCCAGCAAGCCAGCCACCAACAGAATTCTCGCCGCGGACTGAGTTACATCGCGTTGGTTCATGACATTCAGGCATTTGGCAGCAACGAGCGAAAATATGAAATGCGACGCAGCGGCATCAACCGCCTGGTGCAACGCTCACTGCGGGCGGGAATTCAACCTTGGCGTAGATCTCTTGCAATGCGACACGAGTGCCGAGAGCCGGAAACTCCACGAATCCATCCAGGGAGTCAACGGCGGTCAACACCCACTGTCCCGTAGCGGGCTGCCGCGCAAAGTGCTCGACGAGCACGCGATCCTGGCAAACAAGTATGTATTCGCGCAGGCTCGGCAGCGAACGGTAGTATTGGAACTTCTTACCGCGATCATAACCTTCGGTGGTCGGAGAAAGGACTTCGCAGATCACCAAAGGGTTGAGTAGTGAGTTTCGGTCGTCTTCAAGAATTGGCTTGTCACAGACAATTGCGACATCGGGATATGTGTACAGACCAACCAATGTCTTCACGCGCATGTCACTCGTATACACGC
>CAZFLF010000119.1:0-10683 GCA_964519825.1 uncultured Pirellulaceae bacterium
GCGACAGATTTTGCGGCGGATGATCGGAAACTTGTGGAGCGTGGCGTCGGACACACGCGACGGCGAAGCCCTGTTGCGGCTGACTGAAGCGCGGATGGCCATCGATCCGAACTCGATTGAAAACCGCGTCGAACGCTATCGCTGGCGCAGTTCGACCGGGCGGTTCGCGGCGGCCATCACGGACCTCGATTGGTTGATCGAGCACTCGCCCTCCGGCGTCGATCTCGAAGCGGTTCGCGCCGTGCGCGAACAACTCCGGCAGCGCACGCAGTAGTAGAAAACCGCGAATCCGAGTGCGGTGGCGTCGGATCAGCTTGAGCATCTTGTTAAGTCCCCGATCGGCGACCCTGCCCTTGGAGTTCAAGGGCAACGATTGTCAGCATGTAACGACTGCGTTGACCGGGCGGCGGGAGTTGATTTTCCATTGCGAATCGCCCGCCTACCGCGGCTCCAGTTCATCGCACTGTTCGTCGTGTTTTTACGCGACATGTGAGGTTTCCATGGGCTTACGATCTGCGTACCATGGATCGGCGTACCGCTATTTGGGACAAGGAGTCGAACGAATGTCAATTGCCGACCGTGCAAAGCAGGTGTACCAGAGAGAGTTGAAGGAGCGACTGGAATCCGATCATCGGGATGAGTATGTTGCCATTGAACCCGAATCGAAGTCGTTTTTTCTCGGTAATTCCTTCATTGATGCCGCTATGGCAGCAAAAACGGCTTACCCCGATCGCAAATCGTTTGTCCTGCGAATTGGACACGAAGCGGCGTTTCATATCGGAGCAAGTTCAACGTGATCGGGCATGTTGATGACAGGGGCCGAGCATTATTGGAAGTCTGGGTAAGCAAAAATCTCGGCGGCAATTACGTTCCCGTGACGACGTGGATCGACACCGCATTTGATGGACACCTGGTGTTCTCAAGAAAGCTTATCGAAGAACTCGACCTGGACCCCTTGGTCGAAACCGAGGCGATACTCGCGGATGGCTCGAAGGTCGTATTGGAGACCTTTATCTGTTTTCTCGATTGGTTCGGAGAGCGCATACCCCTTCAGGTAATCGCCAACGATGGAATCTATCCTCTGCTCGGAACCGCACTGCTTGAGCAACGGGTGTTGCACATTGATTACGCTCAGAAGTCACTCAGCTTGGATTGACGCGACGAACGCCCAAGTTCAGCCGTCGTTTTGTCGCAGCGAGGCGGAGGCAAAACGATCGGCTGGAGCGCCTTGTTGGAACGCAGTTTTCCGAACCCAGGCTGCAACGTCGGGATGGTTGCTTACTGCGCAGCGGCTGAGATGTGGCAGCCCAAACACCCGAATGCCTTTTGGTGACTCGAATGTTGTGCATTTCCAAGTGCCGTGTCCTGACCGCATCTGCTGTTCGTTTGTGCCTTGGAGTTTTTGGCGCAAGAACTGGTAAGGGGACTTCCCCCAATCGCACAATTTGTCCAGCTTTCATCGAGGTAGGCGTTTTCAGTGCGCTCCAACATTACTCGCAGACTTGAGCCCACAGTGTCGTTATGCGTCGTCGGGTCGCCGCCCGGGTTGAGGCCGACAAGATACATGGGCCCTCGCCGCAGAGTGTGCGCGCCGCTGTAAAGTACGCGCCCACTACGAGCAAAGATGGGCTTGAGCCGTTCTTCTGCGAACGCGACCAGTGTCTCAAGACGCTTCATTTTGCGCTCCAACGCTCACGTTCACCGGGCGGCGATGAACGACTGGATTTGAGAACTGACGTTGACCGCCGCTCCGGTGCAACGTGTTACGTGACAACGCTACAGATCGGGAGTCTCCTTAGCGGGCGGAGAAGGCCAGTCATGCCGTTCCGTTTCAACAATGTCAAAACCAGCCTGTTGGCCAATCCTCACTAACGAAGCAATGTCGGAATCGCGCGTATCGCGATAACACTCGACCACAAGTCTTGGCTTGAATCCGTGCGAACGCAGCAGGTTTGCAGAACTCTTAAGTTCGGACCCCATCGAGTTGATGGCGACAGTGTCATCACTCCACAACACATCACCGGATGAGGTCAGACGCACGGAAATGGTTTGTAACCGAATTGAATACCAGTTTTGTATTGCTATCACGGCAGGCAAAAGAAGAAAGACTAAGATTGCAAACGCAATCCAGCAGGACTGTGGACTCAGTCGATCCCACAACAGTTTTCGTCGTAGCGGACTCTCACTCGCTGTCATCTGTCTCGATCCAATAGCCGTTGTCCCAACACCTAACTATCTAAGTTCTGCCGCCGAAGGTTGTCCATCGTAATTAGTTCTGGTGGATTTTTCGGCGGCATACCCAGCAAGTCATCAGCGGCGAATCTAGCCCGGAACTGCCGTATCGTCAAATACTTGCGGGGAAAGCGGGGCCGAGACGTTGCGGCGTTATGTCGGCGGCATTACGCGTAGACGATTGACACGCGGATCGCCTTCGAACGGAGGCTGGGTGCTACACTGCCGTTCGCGGCGGCCATCACGGACCTCGATTGGTTGATCGAGCACTCCCCCGCCGGCGTCGATCTTGAAGCGGTTCGCGCCGTGCGCGAACAACTGCGGTAGCGCACGCAGTGATTTCCATCCGTGTGACTCGATCCGTGTGCGCAGTCTTTCAATTCCAGATTGCACACGGATGAAAGCACACACGGATGAAGAGGGGAATGGCAACTCGCGTCAGACTGACGTTGTAACCAGCCGGGCTCGCCTGCAACGAACTTGCCGCAGGTCGGTTTGAACTGCGGGTTGTGCCGAGCGTGTCGCTAGCAACGGCTTCTGTCGCCAGCTCTTTGGGCCGTCCGCCGGATGCTTGGGCGCGGTACAAAACCTATTCTTTACAAAGTCGTTACGTCGCCTCTCCCCGTTACAGAACAAAATACCAGGGTCGTTCGTCGTATTGACGGACCACCCGAGAATTCGGGAGGGGATTTCTCTGTCAAGGATCAAGCTATGAAGTTTCCACGCGCAGTTGTGTTGGTCGCGGCGTTCGCGGGTTCGTTGTTCTGGTCGGGAATCGCGGTGGCTCAAGAGCAGCCCCCGGCGACCACTCCGGCGGCGCCTGGCGCGCCCGTGGAGACCAAGCCGGAGAAACCGTTGCGGGAGCAGACAATTTATATCCCGTATAGCAAACTTCGCGAAACGTTTGAGAAAGAAGGACGCGGCGTCTATTTGCCGTACGATCAATTTCAGGAGCTGTGGCGTAAGGCGCGGCTGGCCGATCAACCAGAAATTGTGCAGCGACCACCCGCTGGCGTGCTCATCACCGACATCGAAAGCGAAGCGTCGGTCGAGCGCGACGTGATGGTGGTGCGCGCCAAGTTGAAACTGGAAGTGCTCGGCGAAGGCTGGCAGGAAGCGCCGCTCCGGTTGACCGACGCTGCGATTCGCTCCGCCCAGCTTGGCAATGAGCCGGCGCGGATTACCTGGAATCAACAGCAAGGTTATACGCTGCATGTGCACCACGTCGGCAAAGAGCCAAAACAGTTGGAGCTGTCCCTGGAATACGCCAAGGGTATTACCAAGTCTCCCGGTTTGAACACTGTCTCGTTTGCCGCCCCGCAGGCACCGATCAACCGGTGGCGGATTCGCATTCCGCAAAAGGGAGTGAAAGTTAATATCCAACCGTTGATTGCCGCGACCGAGGAACCCGCCGCGGCTCCGCCTGCCGCACCGCCGGCAACGCCGCCCGTAACGCCGCCGGTTAACGCGCCCGCCGAACAGACCGTGCTGCTCGCCTTTGTAGGCGCTGCGCCGGAGGTCAAGGTTGATTGGACGCCCAAGTCCGAAGGGGCGACCGGTCTGGAAGCACTCGCCACGGCGCAAGCCCAACAAGAGGTGACGCTGGAAGAAGGTGTGTTGCGGACTCGCGTACAGCTGACCTACGACATCAGCCGCGCCGAATTGTCGCAATTGCAGGTAACGGTCCCGGCCAATCAGAAGGTCACCGGCGTCTTCGATCCCAACGTACGGCAATGGGATGTCACGACGGTTGGCGACGAGCAAACACTGACGATCCAACTCTTCGAACCTGCAAAGAAAACACAAAGCGTCACGATCGAACTCGAACGGTTCAGCGACCAGTTGTTAATGACCGACGTCGCCGTCCCGGTGGTGAAGGCAGTCGGCGTGGGCCGTCAGCAGGGAATCGTCGTCGTGCGGATCGGTGAGGAATTGCGAGCCGAGCCAGCAAAGCGGAGCGGCCTGCTACAGGTGGATGCCGCCGAGTTACCGGCGCCGCTACAAGGCCAACGGTGGGCGTTCGCGTACCGCTACTCCGCGTTACCGTTTGAGCTGGCGCTACATGTCGAAAAGGTGAAACCACGCATCCGCACGTTGGAACTCGTGGAGGCGTATCTCCAACCCGAGTCGATGACCCTCAATCTTCTCGCCATCTACGACATCCAACAGGCGGGCGTATTCCAACTCGAACTCGACCTTCCGGCCGGATACGACGTGCGGCACGTGCGAGGACAGGCGGTGGGAGGCGCCACAGCGGCCGCGGTCGACTCGCACGCGCTGACCGGCGACAACAAAACACGCCTGAAGGTCAACCTCGCTCGGAAAGCGCTCGGCTCCGTCGCGCTGTTCGTCGAACTCTTCAAGCAGCTGAGCGATCCAAATCTGCTCAGCCCGACCGGTCAGACCTCGAAATTGGAATTGCCGTTGCCGCGAACGGCGTTGAGCGTCGATGGCACCAACGGCCGGCTAGTCGTGTATGCACCCGAAAGCCTGCGGATCAACCCGGATCAACTCGCCGGGTTGCGGTCCGTCCCGATTGCCGAAGCCATGCAAGGGGTCGAATCGCAACGGGCCGGACGATTTCCGCTGAGCCGTGAGGTGCTGGCCTTCGTCTACACGCAGGATCCAGCGACGTTGTCGATCTCCACGGAACGTCGCAAGCCGCAAGTCTCCGTGCGGCAGTTCCTCACGGCCCGCATCGAAGCAGGAGTGGTGAAGTACGAGGCCACGTTCTACTTTGACGTCCAATACAGCTCGGTCAAAACGCTTCGGATCGACGTGCCGACAGCTCTTGCTGCCGACATTCGCAACGTGACACCGGGTATCCGAGAGAAGACGCTGGACCCACGTCCCGCCGACGCCGCTGAGGGATTCACGCCGTGGAGCTTCACCGGCGACAGCGAATTCCTCGGAGCGATCACGCTCAAACTCACCTGGGAAACCAAAAGTAAGGAACTCGAAGTCGGGCAAAGCATGGACTACAAGGTGCCAGTGCTGAAGCCAATGGGAGTCGATCGAGCGTGGGGACAGATCGT
The DNA here is from genome assembly GCA_964519825.1 of uncultured Pirellulaceae bacterium. Lineage (GTDB taxonomy): Bacteria > Planctomycetota > Planctomycetia > Pirellulales > Pirellulaceae > CAZFLF01. The sequence goes on from CAZFLF010000119.1 coordinate 5,268, forward strand.
CGTAGCCAAGGCCGAGACGCTCGACGTGAATGCCAAGTCGGGCTTCACCGGTCTCCGGCCGATCGACCCGCAACACGACCTGATGAACGGCGCGCAGATCCCCGACGCCGCCCGGGCGTTTGAGTTCCACGACGACTGGTCTCTGACAGTGACCGCGACCCGGTACGAACTGGAAGACGTGAAGCGAACCAGTATCGAGCGCGCGGTGATCCGTCTGGTGGTGACGCGCAGCCAGCAGATCACAGTCCAAGCGCTTTATCGGCTGCGAAGTGCCGTGCAGCGGCTGGCGGTGAACCTGCCCACAGGTGCCCAGCTCGACGGTGATTCCCTGCGGATCAACGGCCGGGCCGTCCCGCTTGAACGGGGTGACAAAGACGAGATGTACATCCCATTGATGAACCAGAATCCCGAAGAGGCGTTTGTGATCGAGTTGCGATACACCGCCCCGGGTAATCACGAGCAGCTCGATTTCCCGGTTTTTCCCGCGCAGCCGCCGATTCAATCTGAGCCGGCGATCCAGAAAGTGCATCTGCTCGTGTACCTGCCCGAGGAATTGGCGTTGGTCGGTTCGCGCGGACCATGGACCAACGAACAAGCCAATTGGTACGCGCGGCTCAACGGCAGCACCGTCAGCCAGGACGCGCGACAACGCATCAACTGGGTGACGGAAGGAATCGCGTTGCAGAACAACCCGGCCGACTCATTCCCGACCGATGGACGGCTATACGAATTCACGACGCTACGGCCCGCTGCTCCGCCGGACGGTTCGCTCCGCCTGGTGGCTTGGAATCAGCGATGGCTCAGCGTCATGCTCTTTGGCGGGTTGGCAATTGTTGGTTTAGTGTGCGTGCGCCGAAGCTGGTCGACGAAGCTTATCGTCCTCGCCCTGATTGTCACGGCAATTGTGCTAATCGGCGTCTTCGCTCCGACGTTTACCTTCCAAGTGCTCGATCCAAAGCTGTTTGCCGCAATCGCACTGATCCTGTTCCTGTGGCTCGTGGGAGCCGCACGATTCCGGAAGCTCTCGCCGGTCCCTCCACCGTCGGTTTCGCCACCTCCCGGAGAGCCGGGGAACACAGCTACCGCAACACGCCAGTCGACATTAGCCGGTGAGCCGCTCGATACAAACAAGACGGTCGACGCGGAATCGCAATCCCCATTTAAGTCCGACCCGCCCAAACCAGCTGATGGACAAGACCCGGGAGGGCCGAGCCATGAATAGGCAAAGAGTCGTTTCTAAGTTTGCACGCTGCCTGGCGATCGCGGTCTTGGTGATTCACAGTGCGACCGGAAACTCCCAAGACGCAAAACCCGCGGCGGAACAGAAGATTCGCGAGATCTTCGTCCCTTTCGAGGACTTAAATGTGCTGCTTGAAGGCCCGGATCAGCGAGTCCTGCTGACGCGGCGGGAATATGACGAGCTGTTGGCCAAAGCGCAGCTCGTTCCGCCCGGCGAAAAGGCGCCGCGAACCCGAGTGCTGCTGTCGGCGGAATATGATGCCACGTTGCAGGAGGGACGAGCGACCATTCGCGGCGTGATCGTGCTCGACGTACTGTCCGATGGGCTGCTGGCCGTACCGCTGATGCTGCGCGGCGTAACGTTGCGAACCGCGACGTTAGACGATCGCCCCGCGCCACTCGGACGAGACGCCCAAGGCATTCCCACGCTGTTCGTGCAGGGCAAGGGACGCCATCAATTGCAATTGGAAATGATCGCCCCGCTGGAGATCTCGGCCGCACAACAGGCACTGCAATTCGTGTTGCCGCTCCCGGCGTCGACGAAGTGGCGATTGACCGTACCCGGCAATGTGGAAGTGAAAAGCGGTGCCGACGTGATCCGCCGCGAGGTCGATCAAGCCGCCAACGTGACCCGCTTCGAGCTACTGCCGCGGCGAGATGAGACCACGCTGGTCATGTCGCTGAACAATCGCATTCTGTTGCAACAGCGCGTGATTCTTGCGCGAAGCGTGTTGATCGATGAACTGACGCAGGCCTACGACAAGCTGCACGCCACCGTCTCGCTGGCGATTCCGCACGGAGCGGTCGATCGCTTTCGGTTTGAGTTGCCAGCAGGTTTTGAAGTGACCGACGTGGCCACGCCGCTGTTGGCCCGGTGGGCCGTCGAAAAAGGAGAGGGGGACAAGCGCGTGCTGGATGTGCTGCTGCGCGAGGCGGCCCGCGAGACGGTCGTAATGAATATTGTCGCCGTCAACCACTCGCCGCAGTTCGAGAAGTGGACCATGCCGCAATTGCGACCTCTGGACGTGGCCAGTCACGTGGCGGTCGTCGGTTTGCTTGCCGAGGAACGGCTCGCCGCCACATCGCTCGTCCCCACTAGCCTGATCCCCATCGATTCGACGGTGTTGAATTCCGCATTGCCGGCCAGCGTGTTGAAGCCGGAACCGGGCGCTCCGCGTCTGCGGCCGGTGGCGGCGTATTTCGCTCCACAAGCTGACTTCGGCCTACAAGCCACCTTTCGCCGCACGGACGCTAAGGTTGAAACGACGAGTAACTTGTTATTCACCATCAGCGATCGACAGTTGCAACTTCGCGGCGGCTTTGCGTTGATGCCGATTGTCGAGCCCCTCTTCATTGCGGAAATCCTGGTTCCAGCAAATTGGCAAGTGACCGAAGTCACCCAGACCGACGGAGCAAAGCTCCCATTCGAATTGTTCCCCTCCGCCAATAAGTCCACGCGGTTGCAGGTGCGGTTGCCACAAGGGGCCGCGCCCGGTCGGTTTTTCAACCTCTTCGTACATGCTTCCAGCACGCCCGCCGGGTGGCTCAACGAGTGGTCGCAGACGACCGTGGCACTGCCGGTCTTCGCCATCACGGGAGCAACACGCGATGTCGGAGCCGTCGCGGTGCAAACACTCGATGATCTCGTGGCGCGCCCCGACCAACTGGCGGGTCTGACCCCGCTCGATGAAAAGGAAAAAGCCGACTTCGGCCTCGCCGAAACGCCCACTAGCCTGGCCTACCGGTATGAATCGCAACCTTATTCCGCGACGCTGGTCCTCGAACGTCCGCAGCCGCGCATGTCGGCCCGCACCTTCAGCTTCCTCCGGCTGGAGCCAGAAGGGCTGCTGGCCCACTACGAGCTGATCTATCAAGTCGATCACGCCCGCGCGCGGCGGTTGACTCTTCGGTTGCCGGCGGGCACTCCCGAAGCGTTGGCGATTCGCGGATTGGATGTCACGGTGAAGGGGTTTCGCGCCGAGCAGGTAAATGGTGATCGACGTTGGATTGTCGAGCTCGCGGAACCGCGCTCCGGCACTGTGCGCCTGGCCGTAGATTTTCAGCAGTCCTTGCCGAACGCCACTGCCACACCTAATCAGACCGCCAATCCGAACCGAACAAGTGACGTGGTCCTGCCACTCGTCCGCGCCGAAGGAGTCGTCTATCAATCGGGGACGGTCGCCGTGGAAGGGAACATGGAGTTCGACGTCCAGGTCAAGACCGACGCTCGCAAAGTGGACGTCGGCGAGTTGGTTGACGCTGAGTATCAAGTCGGTAAGCGATTGCTCGGAGCGTTCGGATTCGTCGGCGAACCGAGTGTCGTGCTGGCCGCGGTAACGCGGCGGCCAGAATTCGGTTTGCCGTCGGCGATTGTCCAGCGAGCGGAGCTGGTAACCGTCCTGTCGGTTCACGGCCTCAGCCAGACTGCTGCGCGATTCCACTTGCGCACGAAAGCGCCGTTTTTGGAAATCGCCTTACCCGCGAACTCAACTCTTTGGTCCGCGACCGTTGGTGGTCAACCCGCGTCGCCACAGCGCGATCGGGATCGACTATTGATCAGTCTCCCTTCGGCGGGAGTCGACGACCTGCGTGATCTGCAACTCGTATACGAAACGCCGATTGCTTCTTGGTCGCGATGGGGACACGTCGAGTCCGACGCGCCGCGACTGCTGTTACGAGATGAGTCGGGAACGAACCGTGCGGAAGTTCCGCTGGCCGATTTGCAATGGCATCTCGTGTTGCCAGACGGCCAACGCGTCGTGCACTCGGGCGGCAGCGTCTTTATCGACGGCGATTCGTTGCCACGATCACCGGCCACCGTGGCGGCCGAAACGACATTGGGGCTCTTTTCCTTACCAGCGGCACATTACGCGAGAAGTTCCAGAAGCACCCGTACCTTTTACGTTCTGGATGATGTTCAGACAGCACCAACCTTCAAGAATGACGTCAAGGATTGGTTGCCGTCCGCGACGACTGCTCCCGCCGCAGCCGATCCGATGGCGAGGCCAGAAGAAGCCATGGACGGTTTGCAAGTTGATCGTTCGGGAAGGGAACGGACGCCGATGCAGCCGAGCATTCAGCCACCAACACAGACTGAGGCTACACGGGCGAGGATCACTACTACCGAAGGCGGTTCGAAATCACGAGCGGGACAAGTAGTTGATCTCGCGGCCGTCCAAGTTCCGCCGACTCCGGAAGGGAAACCTGGCAAGGATCATTTCTGGGCACTGCAAGGAGTGCGCAGCCTGCCCGTCGAGTTAGCTCGCGTCGGAGAGCAAGTCACGTTTCACAGCTTGGGGGTCGAGCCTCGATTGCGTGTCACACTCGCCAGCTCGCGCAGCCTCGATTTCCTCGCGGCGGCATTGGCGATCATGGTCGGATTGCTGGGTGTGAGCAAGACCAGCGAATCGGTCAGTCGCAAGGCGCGCTTTGTCATCACAGTCGGTGCGCTGCTGCTCGCCGCGCCGTTGGTGATCGGATTGCTCGCCGATATTGAACTGACCACTCTCTTCGCACCAGCATTTTACGTGGCATGTGGTTTGATCCCCTGGTACCTGCTCGTGGGCAGTGCCCGGTGGCTGGTCTCCGGTGCTCGGCGCGTCATCGGCCTGCATCCCACTCGCGCGGCAATGGCGACGATCATTGCCCTGTGTTTGCTCGGATCAACCGCTGAAGCGCAGCAATCCGCGACCATCGATGACCTGCGAAACTTGCTCGCGCCACAGCCGCCTGTGAAAACGCCAGCCGACGCGATTGTGATTCCGTACGACTCGGACGATCCGCTCGGTCCGCAAAGCGCCACGAAAGTCTTTGTGCCCTATGCCGAATATGTGAAGCTTTGGAACCAGGCGTATCCCGACAAGCCGTTGAACGCCAAGCCGCCAGTTACGGCATTCGCCATCGGCGGAGCGACCTACGCCGCGACACTGGACGGAAACGATTCTCTGACGGTGACGGGTCGCATGGAAATCGAAGTGTTTGCCGACGGGACGCACCAGATTCCTCTACCGCTGACAGCTGCCGTATTGACCAAGGTCACCGTGGACGGCCAGCCGGCACGCCTGCAAGTCATCCAACCGGGACCGATTCCGGCCAATGCGCCGCCGAATGCCCCCATGCAACAAGCCGCCGCTCCAGCCCAACCTCCACCGCCGGCTGAAGCAATTCCGGCGGTCCT
>CAZFLF010000120.1:0-10671 GCA_964519825.1 uncultured Pirellulaceae bacterium
GATATTTTGGTGCAGAATTTGGAATTGTGCGGGATCGTAGGGCTGCACGGTTGGATCGGGGCGCTCGGGGATGGCGTCCACGTCGAAGGGTTTGGGGTGGCGCTCATAACCACCGATGGCAAAACTCCGCTCGCGCTGGCGCAAATAAATGAGATGATCGGGATCCCGCAAGTTCGGCACCGTCTTGCCCGCCAGCTCGGCCAGCGGTTCGGTGACCGCGTACTGATGCTGCATGGGCGTTAATGGCACGGACACGCCTGCCAACCGGCCAATCAACGGTGACCAGATGCCGCACGCCACGACGAGGGTGTCGGTTTCGATGCGGCCAGCGCTGGTCTCCAGAGCATGGACGCGGCCACTTTTCAGATCGATCTTCTGCACCCGCGTCTGTGGATAGAACGCGACCCCCTCGGCCTTGGCGCCCAGGATCAGTGCCTGGGCCAGAATACCGGCGACGGCCGAGCCATCGTCGGGGATAAACAAGATCCCCTCGACCCCGTGGGGATCGAAGAACGGGAAAAGCTCATGCGCTTCCCGCAGGGTGATGAAATGCACTTCCAGGCCGATGCGACTGGCCAATTCCGCATGATGCTGAATCTGCGCAAGGCGTGGCTTCGAACTAGCCAGACGCAAACTCCCTTCCTTGAAAAAGCCGGGCACGCCGTCGACGCTGAGCCGCTTGTAGAGCGATACGCTGTACAGCAGCATCTTGACCAGAGAAGGCGAAGAACGGAGTTGTCCCACGAGGCCCGGCGCATGGGACGTAGTGCCGCTGACCAGCTCCCCCTGTTCCAACACGGCGACGTCGCGCTTGCCGAGCTGAGCAAGATGATAGGCGATGCTGGCCCCGGCAATGCCGCCGCCGACGATAACGATCTCCGCGCGGGATTGCATGAGTAATTGTCCCCAACTGAAAACGATCGGCAGCTATTCTAGACCGCAAGCAAGAGTACTTGTACTCTGCTTACGGACGAGCCTTGAGTGAGAACGGAGGTGAATCGCGTGCCTAGTCCATTCACAATCGAGCAAGTCGTCGAAAAAGTGCCGGACTGGAAAGGGAAGTCGCTTTCTATTTCACCGCTCAGCGGCGAGTTGACCAACATCAACTACCGCGTCGACGTCGATGGGACGCCGTTCGTGGTGCGTATCCCCGGCGATAACACGGAGCTGTTGGCGGTCGATCGCACAAACGAATACCACAACACACAGGCGGCCGCCGAAGCCGGTGTCGGCCCGCGCATCGTGCATTTTTTGCCGGAAGCGAACGTGATGGTGCTCGAGTTCATCCACGGCGAAACCATGAGCAGGGTCAAATTGCAGCGTGCGGGGATGCCGACGCGGATGGCGCAGGCGATCAAGCAGCTGCATTCCGGGCCACGCTTTTTACTAGACTTCAACATGTTTCGGCTGACGGAGGTCTATCTGCGGATCGTCCAGGAGCACGAGGTTCGCATCCCCACAGGCTATCGCGACTACCTGCCGCAGGTGGCACAGATCGAGGCCGCGCTGGCACGCCGGCCACTCCCCTCCGTCCCTTGTCACAACGACTTGCTGGCCGAAAATTACTTGGACGACGGCCAGACGCTGCGGCTGGTCGATTTCGAGTACAGCGGAAATAACGACCCGACCTTCGATCTCGGCAACACCTGCCAGGAGCAACAGTTCGACGAGCCGCGCGTGGCCGAGATGTGCGCCGCTTATTCTCGAGGCGACTTTCCTGACATGCTGGCCCGTATGCGGCTTAATATGATCATGTCGGACGTGGGCTGGACGCTCTGGGCGGCGATTCAGGCCAAGATCTCCACGATAGCGTTCGACTTCTGGGGCTGGGGGGTTGAGCGCTGGGGCCGCGTGACGGCGAAGATGGAGTCGGTTGAATTCGACGCTTGGCTGGGTGCAAATCGGTGAATTAGCCGCAGGGCGCTAGCCCCGGTTTGTGCGGGTACCAGGGCTCCAACCGGGGCTAGCGCCCTGCGGCTAATGCGCCGTGCGCCGGCTCTGTGCGAAACTTGTGAACAGGAAACAGCACTAGCCACCGGTTTTTTGCGTTGGACGTGTACCGCTTCACCGGCGGCTAGCGCCGTACCGCTCACTGATCCCAACATTCGCAATGCGAGGCTTCCAATGACCATAAACCAACTGCCAAACTGCGAGATTATTGTGGTCGGCGGCGGTGCCATTGGCTGCGCCGTCGCGTATGCGCTGGCCAAAGCCGGCAAGCCAGACGTTTTGGTCCTGGAGCGAGCCGACGACTTGGGTCTAGTCACCACGTCGCAGGGCGCGGGGCTGTGCGGACAGGTTCGCGACTCGGCGGAACGAGTCCGGCTGGCCATACACTCGGTTGCGACCTTTCGTGAATTGCAACAAGACCCCGACGTGAAGCCGGACTGGCACGAAGTGGGTTCGCTCCGCATCGCATTGAGCGACAGCCGCGCCGAGGAATTTCGCCGCCTCCAAGCGACCTGCGACGAAACGGGTCTGGAAGTTGCCATGATCGATCCGGACGAGGCGACTCGCCGCTGGCCCTCGATGGATTTCGCGCCGGCCAAAGCCGTGCTTTGGTGTCCGTCAGATGGCTGGATGACGCCGCGCTGCGTCGTCAAGGCGTACGAGCACCAATGTCGCCGGCTGGGCGTGCGCTTTGAAACATCGGTCCTGGTCGAGGAAATTGTCGTCCAGCAGGGGCGCGTCACAAGCGTGAAGACCAATCACGGCTCGGCAGATTGTCGCTACGTGATCAACGCCGCTGGAGCACATGCCTTTCACGTCGCCAAGCTGGTCGGCCTCGAGTTGCCGATCGTGCCGGTGCGTCACGAGTATTTTGTCACCGTCCCAATGCCGCACCTGGCGCCGGATCTCCCTTGCTTCCGCATTCCAGAGTTGGGTCTTTATGGCCGGGTGCGCGACGGCGGACTGCTGTTGGGTGGCTGGGAACCTTCGGCACTGGACACCGATCCCCACGCGTTTTCGTTGCAGGGGGCGCCGCCGGGGGTCATTCCAGACTGGGGCGTCTTGGACACGTTCGAAGAAGATTTCGCTCGACTGTTTCCTGGCGTCAAGGGAGCAGTGAAATCCGTGGTTGGCAAAGGTTGGCCGACTTTTACTCCCGATGGTCGGTTCATCATTGGAGAATCCTCGCGCGTAAAAGGCTTTGTGATGGCCGGAGGATGCAATGCCCACGGCATCTCGGGCTCGGCCGGCATCGGGCGCTTGCTCGTGGAATCGCTGTTCGACGCAAACCCTTCTACGTACGTTAAGAGTCTTAGTCCCGATCGATTCACCGAGACGAATTGGACCTGGGAGGATGCGCGCAAACAGGCCAAACGCGTGTACGAAACCTACTATGGGGTGTAGCGATCAACCGACGGGGCACAATCGCAGCTTCTGCACTGCCAACTCGGAGACCTCTGAACGGCTCAAAGGTAGGACGTGGTACTGGCCCGAACCCCAAGCGGCGAATTGGTCGGAATAATGCGGTGATCCTGGATGCCCCGACTGGCTTTGCGCGTCCACAGCCAATAAACGGTTTGTCGACAGATCAGCGATCAGGCGGTAGCCCCCTCCGGAATTCGCCTGCCAGTCAGGTCCGCCACCAGAGTTGCAGACTGTGTACCCATCTCCTTTCATCGGTCCTCCACCGTGATCCAAGAGTTTTCCCAGATCGCCACGGTTCGATAAGACGTGCTTGAGCGGCATTTGGTGCAAGCGACCCCATTGCCAGGATGAGATGTCTGCGCCGAGTCGCTGACTAAGGTAGGCCAATGTGTCGGAGAAAACGCGACGAATGGTGACAACTCGTTGCCCGGCCGGAAACCAACCGTGGTGATCGTCCGCCAGGAGCCGACTGGCAATCCCATCTGCTTGCTTCGCGAGCAACTCGGCGGCGGTACCTGCAAAATGCACATCGATCACAGCTTTGGACCAGAATCCGAAGAAGATATTGAACAGAGTGGCAGCGACGGAATCGGCTTCAACCTGAAAGTTCCAGCTTCGCAGATGTTGCAAAGCGAATTGGAATTGTGAAGCGGTAACGTCGGGCAGAGCTTCGTCACGACGGAGCGTGACGGCTGCGGGAGTGACGGCTGCGGAATTGTTCGACAGTGCGGCGAGCAGCGACGGCACACAGGCGATGGCACGCATCGAAACCGTGTCATGTTGCATGTCGCGAAAATCGTCGCATGTGAAGCCACGAAGTGAGGCCGGCGTTGAAATACGCATCCCAAAATGCTGTTCCAACTCAGTCAGCTTTTCTCGCACCTCTTTTAAGGTCGTTTCGCCGAGGTTCCGTACCTCATCCAGCAATTGATTCTCGGTTTTCGGACGTTCCGCAGTCGACGTGGATTTGGTCAGACCGGCCTCGATCATCTGACGAATGCGTGCCGCGCGATGACCGGCAGGCCAAGTTCCGTAGAGCGGGTACGGATAATCGTTACCAGCCAGCCGGTTGTTGGCGGTCGCCAGCCAGCCGCGCCCGGGATCAACAGCATGCGGCAAAGCCTCGAACGGCAACAAACCGATCCACTGATGTTCGGAATCCCAACCGGGACGGTACCCTCGTTCCGCGATTTTTCGTAGTGGAATGCGTCCAGCGCATTGCACGGCAATTTGTCCGTCCACATCGGCGGCGACCAAATTGAATGTTGGTACATGCCACGGTCGCAGTGCCTCACGAAACTCCGCGACGGATCGAGCGCGATCGATTCCCAGGAGAGCTGTGAGCCAGCCACCCTGATACGCTCCCAGCCATTTCAACGTTACCGGCCCAGTCTGGTTTCCTGGCGGAGGCAGGATCTCGTCCACCACCGGGCCGTTCCGTGAAAAGCGAATCGTTCGCGAGATGGGCTGCTCGGCTCCTTTGACCTGGATCGTCTCGACCAATTCACGGGCTGGTTCCCAGCGTCCGTCAAACAGGAAGCTGTTGGGATGGCCTGGATCACTTCGTTCTTGGTACAGGTCACGCTGCGAGCAAATGTTATTGGTGATGCCCCAAGCGACTCGCTCGTTCCGGCCGCACAGGATTGCGGGCATACCGACGTAGGCCATCCCAGCCACATTGAAATCGCCGCCACAAAGGTGCGCTTCGTACCAGCAGGAGACCGCTTCAAAGGCAATATGCGGATCGCTGGCGACCATCGGTTGTCCAGAGCGGCAATGCCGACCCGCTACAACCCAATTGTTGCTTCCCGTGCCGGCGGGATCTCCGGTTGCTTGGCCGACGTCCTCGCGTCGTCGTCGAGCGAGTCCGGACCATGCGTCCGCGCCGGCTTCGAGTTGCTGTTTTCGATACGCCTCGGGTGGGACGATGGCCTCTTCGTCCGCTTCACCGAGTAAGAACTCGCGGTAGAGCGGCCCGTCGCCGAGTACCTGTTTGGCCAACTCGGGCACGACGATCACCGGAAATCGTCCGGTCAGATACCAGCGGAATTCGTTCTCGATTGCCAGGCTATCCAGCGGCGACCACGGATCGGGGCGATAGTCGAGCAAGTCGAATTCGATCGGCAATTGCTCGCCGCAATGTTCGATCCAGGCATTGACACCCGCGACAAACGCCTGCAACAGGTCGCGCGTTTCCTCCGGCAACCTCGGCCACTCCGCTTGGGCAATCCGATTCAGCCCCACGGTCCGAGCCACAAGATCCAACGGCACACCTTCCGGGCCAAGGACTTCGGCCAGGCGGCCATGCCCTTTACGGCGGAGATAATCCATTTGGAACAAACGATCCTGCGCCATCGCGTAGCCAAAGCCAAACCACAAGTCGCGATGATCGTCCGCGAAGATATGCGGAATCCCGCAGCGGTCCCGATCGATCGTCACCGCGGTTTGCACGTTCGTCACGACCTGCCCCTCGCAACACGGGACTCGGCTGGCCGCCTCGTGCTGCCACCGGGAATCGAATTCGGCACGGGTCCAGCCCGCGTCTTTGCAGATCGATTCGATTGCTTCTCCGGCGCCAAGTCTTCGTAAAAGATCTCGTCCGATCGATTGCATTGCTCACCCGTTCTTTCGCCGACAGGAAGATGATGGACAGGAAAATGATGGAGAACCCGCTGCAAGTCTTCGATTTTCCTGTCCTAAATCTTCCTGTCCTGCAGAACGGGCCACAGTTTACTGCGCAGGACGACGAATACCACAGCTTCACGATTTCGTCGAACTTGGCATTTTGCGGGATCTGCGGAGGTGTGTTGTCTGCCGATTGAGAATTCGCGCAAAAATCGCGGTTGACAGGGTTCGTGAAATTCTGGACATTTCCGCCACCTAGAGCGACGGGGAGAGCCCCAGACCCAACTTGCACAATACAGCTCCGTCGCCAGTCGCGCTCCCTGCCGGAAGGAATCTCGGCGGGACGCGATCCATTTCCACTAGCATGCACCAAGGCAAGGAGGCCAGGGACATGCCCGTAGCACTTGAGCACAAGGGCGGAGTTAGTCTGCGTTCGATTTGCCCCGAAGCACGCATCTTTGGCGGTGAAGATATCCGCATTCGTGCGTGTTGTGGCGATGCGCGAAGTTGTCGTCCGGGCGATCTGTACATCGCTGTCTTAGAGCCGGACGCCGACGGTCACGACCATGAACAGGTAACGGAAGCGGTCCGGCGCGGCGCGGCCGCGATCCTGACCGAGTCTTACTTGCCAATAAGCATTCCGCAGGCGGTCGTCGCAGACTCGCGTAAAGCCTATGGTCGCATTTGCCAGCATCTAGTCGGCAACCCGTCCGACACGATGAGGCTGGTTGGCGTGACAGGGACGAACGGAAAGACCACCACCGGTCTGCTCGCCGCGTCGGTGTTGCGGGCAGCTGGGATGCAAACTGGATTCACCGGGTCGCTCGTTCATAGTGATTCCGCGTCGTCCGCTCCAGCGCAACGAACAACCCCGGCCCCCCCGGAGCTGGCGAATTGGTTGCTGCGAATGGCGAATAATAGCTGCTCGCACGCGGTCATCGAGGTTTCCAGCCGCGCCCTAGCACAACATCGAACAGCCGGACTGACGTTTGACGCGGCAGTCGTGACAAACTTGCGGCGCGATCACGTGGACTATCATGGCTCGGTTGTAAACTACCAACAGGCCAAGGCCCGATTGCTGGAGCAACTCCGGCCAGCTGGCTTCGCCGTGTTAAATGCCGACGATCCCGGCTGCCAGTCGCTCTTAGCGAAATTGGAATGTCCCGCGATTACCTTTGGGATTCAGAAAAACGCGGAGGTGATGGCGTCGGTCGTTGAGCGTTATTCGAGCGAACAGACTTTCGTGCTCACCGCTGGCAACGAAGCTGTCCCCGTGCGAACTCGGATTATTGGTGATCAGCATATCGCGAACTGTCTCGCCGCGGCGGCGATTGGACTGGTTTATGGCGCGGATTTGACCGTGATTGCCCGCGGCTTGGAAGCCATTGAACGAGTCCCGAATCGACTCGACCGCGTGGAGTGCGGCCAGTCATTCAACGTATTCGTTGACTGTGCCGATACGCCGGATCGGTTGGCTGCAACGTTACAAACATTGCGGTCGGTCACTCGCGGCAGGCTGATCTGTGCATTTGGCATCGATGATCATCGGTCAGCGGAGGATCGGCCATTGCTCGGCCGTGCGGTCGAACGTTACTCGGACGTGGGTGCGCTCACCGACGGTCCGTTTGGCAACGCCGAGCCATTACAGATCGTGCACGATTTGCTCGATGGTTATGTGCGAGCGGCGAAAGCCCAGGTCATGCCGAATCGTCGCCGAGCTATTGCGTGGGCGCTGAGCCAGGCTCGCGCGGGAGACACCGTATTGATCGCAGGAAGTGATCGACGCGGCGGCGCATCAGCCGACACGCAGGAAAAACATGGCGACATCGCCCTAGCCCGAGACTGGCTGTACAAGTCAGCGGCCAGCGACGGCACAAGAGTATTCAGCCGTGCGAAGATGGGATGACATGCCAACCAACCGTTCGACGGCCTCAGAAGGCCATCGTACGAGCAATTCACATTTTGTGAACGACTAGGTTGAGTTGACGCAGGTCACGGAAAAAATAAAACGATATTTGGAAGTTCCACCAAAGCGTCGTGGTTTGCGGGAATCCGGCGCAGCCCTCCCTCCTGGGTTGGAAACTGGCGCCGCACATGGCGGTTACTGGGTCGACCGCCGCGGCAGGCAGTTCTGGTGGAACTTAGACTGTGCGCCGGAGCAGCTTCGGCTGCTCCGGCGCCAGGGACTACGCCGCGGGTGAAGCACCAATTGGCTTCACTCGCGGCTTTTTTCGTGGCAGTGGCTCCGCAAAAGATAGGACGAATAGGATTTATTGGTCCTATACGACCCATAGGTCCCATTCGATCGCTACGGGGAAGATCGTTCCCCGCCGAGTTCGGCTTCGTACTTGGGATTGATTTGCCGAGCGAACAACCGCGCTGGATGGTCGGCGGGAAGGTCTTTGAGCAAATACAGCACACCCTCGCGATGCTCCTTCTCCACCCGCGCCGCCATACCGCGCAGGTAATCGATGAATTCCGATTCGACTTTGGTGAGCCGATCCCCCTTAAAGATCAGGATAAAGGCGTTCTCCTGAAACGGCACTTCGTAGCCAGTCGGGACATTCGCTCCAAATCGGAACAGCGTACCGGGCTGCATCAGATGACGACATCCCGCGCTACACAGTACCCATCGGCCCCGAACCGTATAAATCAGGCTCTCGGAGCTGTGTGGATGTTCGCCCACGAACATGCGTCCGGGCATATCGATGAAATGCGCCTGACTTCCGGTACCCAGAATCAGCGGCCCGATGCGTCCTTCCAACGTGGCGACACCGGCGGTTTTTTCCGAGTTGGTGATGTCGGCAATGATCTCGACACCGGGCGCTAAGTGGATGCGTTCCGGTGTGTTTTCCGTAGTTGGATCGACCTCGGTCCTATTCGCGGCACGCAAGGACGGCTTACCGGCTAGTTCGTCAGCACCATCACTGGGTCGTGCAGTCAGCAACTCCACTGATTGAGAGTAAGCAGGACAAGGCACTTGGATTAGGAAACTGAGCCTAGTTGGCATCAGCTATAATCCCTCACAACGTGATTTGCGGGGCCCATTCATCGGTATTGCGCCTTGTGGGGAGACCAAGTGAGCGAATCGGACATTGGCCGGCGTCCCGTCGCGATCGTTACTGGAGCGTCGCGAGGGATTGGTTGCGCGATCGCCCTGGAGCTTGCCCGGCAGGGTCAGGGAGTGGTCGTCAACTTTCTGCGCAACCAGGATGCGGCCGACGAGGTGGTGCGTCGGATTGGCGAACTCGGCGGTCAGGCCATCGCGGTGCGGGGAGACGTGGGACAGGCCGATGATCGGCGTCAGTTAGTGGCTGCCACCGTGCGCGAATTCGGCCGGCTCGACGTGCTAGTTAACAATGCCGGGATTACGTCGCCCGGTCGCCGCGACTTGTTGGACGCGACCGAGGAAAGTTGGGATGAAGTATTCGCGACTAATCTGAAGGGGCCGTTCTTCTTAGCGCAACTCGCTGCCCGCGAAATGATCTCGTTGCGTCAGACGGGGCGAATTCCGGGGGGCACTATTGTGAATGTTTCGTCGATTTCCGCGTATGCGGTATCGACGAACCGCGCCGATTATTGCCTGGCGAAATCGGCTCTTCCGATGCTGACGTGGTTGCTAGCGACGCGGCTGGCCGATGACAACATCCGCGTTTATGAGATTTGTCCCGGAGTGATCGCCAGTGACATGACTGCACCCGTGCAAGCCAAATACGACACGCTGATTGCCGAGGGGATGTCGCCAATTCGGCGGTGGGGGCAGCCGGAAGACGTCGCCCGTGCCGTCGCCGCCGTGGTCTCCGGAGTGTTTCCGTTCTCAACCGGCGAGCGAATCAACGTGGATGGCGGCTTTCACATCCGACGATTGTAGGGAGACAAACGAATCGCAGGCTAAGAAACGTCCAGCGACGGCGATCAATTCAAGCGGATATCTTCCGGAAAGGTCTTGATTCCCAGCCCATCGCGCAGCACGTCGAGTCCAATTTCTTGGAGCAAATGTTTCCACAGATTCTCGCACGCCATTGCAACTTCCAACCGCGCTGGAGTGGTCATCCAGATGCCCTGATCGACTTCCGATTCCAACTTGCCGGCCGGCCACCGGACGATCGCTGAGAAGAACTGCATCCCCGGAAACTGCTTCGTCGGCCGACCGCGTTGCATCGTGGCGCTAAAGAAGGTTTCGAGGTCGCCCAACCTCGTCTTCAATTGGTCGTCCATGACGAATCCCAACGCACCTTGAGCGTCGTGCCGCATCACCAGGACGACCGAACGCCGGTAAGGCGAATCCTGGATATAGGGAGTTGCCACCAGAAAACTTCCTGGCAGAAACCGACTAGACGTTGTTTTCGTATGGCTGGACATCTTCGCTTCTCCGCTGACAAAACTGACGAGAACTGAGTGAGCCAAGTTCAGTTCGCAAAGCTTGTGCCAGAGAATGGAGTTTGCGAGCAACAGTCCAAACATGTTCCAGCGCAGGCACTTGCCGCCTGTTTCTGAGAGGCGACCGCGCATCGCGCTTCGCTCAGCCGCCGCGCTGCTTTGTCATCCAATACGCGGTCGACGAAGTTACTCGGGGAATTTACGCTGGCTGATCTTGTCGGCGCTTCGCAAAGCGGCCGGGATTGCTTGGGTGACCTTTCCCGTTGCCGCCCATTCGGCACCCCGCTGCAG
>CAZFLF010000121.1:0-10664 GCA_964519825.1 uncultured Pirellulaceae bacterium
CGGGTTTGACCTTCTCGCCTTTTGGCGCCTTGATCGGCTTGGCCTCTTTCGCACCTGGCTTGGCCTTCGCGCCTGGCTTCGCCGGTCCCTTGGCCTTCGTGCCTGCGTTCGCGGTCTTCGTGGCCTTGGCCGCGGGCTTGCGCGCCCCGCTTGCACGAGACGCGCGCTTGGCCTTCGGCTTCGCCATGCTCTCAGTCATCATTCGTCCCTTTTTGTTAGATGTTTCTCAAGTCGCTCTAGGTGTTCATCCCAGAACCGCTCATAGTACGCCATCCAGTCCCGTGCGGGCCTCAGCTGCGCAGGGACGAGGCGATAGCGGCGTTCTCGACCATGCCGCTGCTCGGTCACGAGGCCGGCATCGAGCAATGTTCCCGCTTTGGATATAACTTTTCACTCCCTTGTGCCCAAGCCGCTCGTGCATCGCGCGCAGCGACTCCATCTTCACCGAGTTCTTTCCCCCCACATTGATGCCCCGATACAGGGCGATGAAAACATCCATTGTCTCGCCTCACGATTTACACCGCGAGAAAACATTTCCCCGTTGACAAACTCTCCAACATTGCCATTACCTCATCCACTTATCATCATCCATTTGCCGCCGCAATCCGGTATCCCAGCCAGCCAGGCCCTGGAGAAAAAGTTCTAACGGTGTCTTGTTGCCCCGACTATCATTCTCATCGAAGCCCTTCGGACGGTAGGTCGATGGGTTTACTATCTTGAACGAGCGTGGGGTCAAACTTGGTTGTTTTGTTTTTGGCGGCCGATCGTCCACAGGAAAACCAAAAAAAACAAACTTGACCTCATCCTCCCCGTCGGATAATGCCTGACCAGAGACCAGAGGGTAGGATAGAACTATGTCACAGCCCGATTCTCCTTCGGCCTTCACGCCATCGGAGGGTGGAACGTCGTTGAGCCTGCTGGCCCGCGCCAGTGCCAATGATCCCGCAGGCTGGCGGCAGCTTGTCCAAGTCTATAGCCCGCTCGTATTCTTCTGGGCCCGCCGGGGTGGTCTGCGGGACTCGGACTCGGCCGATCTCGTCCAGGACGTGTGGCAGTCCGTGTCGGCGGCGCTTCCCCGGTTTCACCGCGACCAATGCACGGGAAGTTTTCGGGGCTGGCTGTGGACGATCACGCGCAACAAGCTGCACGATCATTTCCGCGCCCGCGATGGGAAGGCAGTTGCGGCCGGAGGGAGCGAAGCGCGGGAGTGCCTGGAGAATATTGCGGAAAGCGAACCCATCGACGAAACGGGGGCTGAAGATCGGGGACTGTTGCACCGCACCTTAGAACTGATTCGCGGGGAATTCGAGGAACGTACTTGGCGTGCCTTTTGGCGCATGACCGTTGAAAATCGGACCGCGGCCGAGGTGGGCCAGGAGCTGGGGCTCACCGCGAACGCCGTGCACCAGGCGAAGTTTCGTGTGCTACGCCGCTTGCGCGAAGAAATGGCAGGGCTTGTAGAAATGTAAGTAGCACGGTTCGACGGTTGGTGTAAGGCATCTCCGTTTTGGTTCATGGAGAGCTCGATGGGTGCCAGCGAATGCTTGTCCGCGCAGGTTCTCGGCGGTTATGCCGCCGGCACGCTCTCCGTCATGGATGCTGAAACGATCGATGCGCATCTGAATGCGTGTGGCCGTTGCGTGGCCCGTCTGGACGAAGTTGCCAGCCGGCCGGAACCTCTCGTCGACGCCCTGCGCGGAGTTGGAGAATCGCTTTCCCAGCCTCCCGAGCTAGCGGCGGCCGTGGCGGCGGTCCTCGCAGGCAACAAGGTGCGCGCGTCCAAGGTGGAAGCCCCGTCAACCGCAGACACGGTGATCGGTGGCTATCGCATCGTGGGGGAACTGGGACGCGGGGGCATGGGACGGGTCTATCGCGCCGCGCACCCCCGGCTGGACCAGGAGGTGGCGCTCAAGGTGTTGCGTCCTGGGATGGATTCCGCACCGATCCTCGCTCGTTTCGAGGCCGAGCGGCAAGCGTTGGCTCTCATGGAACATCCGCACATCGCTCGCGTTTCCGACGGCGGCGTGACGGAGAATGGCCAACCGTTCTTTGTCATGGAGCTCGTGCGAGGCGTGCCGATCACGCGTTATTGCGAGGAGCATGGCTTAGGATTGCGCCGGCGTTTGGAGCTGTTCATCGACGTCTGCCAGGCCGTGCAGCACGCGCACCAGAAAGGGGTCATCCACAGGGACCTGAAACCGTCGAATATCCTGGTGGCCGAATACGACGCACGCGCCACCCCGAAGATCATCGACTTTGGCGTGGCACGCGCGATCGAGCGGCGCGGCGATGCCGAAACGGAAATCGGGATGCTCGTCGGCACGCCCGAATACATGAGCCCGGAACAAGCCAGTCTCAGCTCACGCGACATGGACACCCGCAGTGACATTTACGCGCTCGGCGTGATCCTCTACGAACTGTTGACCGGGGACACGCCGATCGCCCGGCATCGCGTGCGGGCGCTCCCGGTGCTCGAACTCCTGCGATTGATCCGCGAAGAGGATCCGCCGGCGCCCAGCATGCGGGCGTCGCAATTGCCGAGTGACCGGATTCCGCAACCCGCAATCCACAAGTCGCGATGGAAGGAGCTGGACTGGATCACCCTCAAGGCCCTGGACAAGGATCGCGGCCGGCGCTACGAGACTGCATCGGCATTGGCCGACGACGTGCGCCGCTTCTTGACTGACGAGCTGGTGCTTGCCTGTCCGCCGAGCAACACGTACCGCTTGCGAAAACTCGTGCGGCGGCATAAGGGG
This sequence comes from uncultured Pirellulaceae bacterium, assembly GCA_964519825.1. Lineage (GTDB taxonomy): Bacteria > Planctomycetota > Planctomycetia > Pirellulales > Pirellulaceae > CAZFLF01. Next base: position 2,757 of record CAZFLF010000121.1, read on the forward strand.
CCCGCACTGGCATCGGCGCTGATCCTGTTGGCCTTGTTGGGGGGCGTCGCCGGCACGACGGTCGGGCTCGTGCTGGCCAACCGCGAGCGCTGGATTGCGGAAACCGAACGGGACAAAACGCGCGAGGCACTGACGGCAGAGACCCGGGCGCGCAAACAGACGATGGCGACCCTCAATGGTTTGACGGACGATGTGGTGAGACTACTCGGGCAGCAGGTGACGCTCGCGAAACAGGACCGCGTGTTTCTGGACAAGATCGTCGCCGACTACGCGGCGTTTGCCGCCTTGCCGGGCCAAGACGAGGAAACCCGCGCCATTCGGGCCGAAGGGCATCTCCGAGTCGGTTTCGTCCATGGGAAATTGGGCGAAAGCGCACAGGCCCTTTCTTCGTACGGGCTGGCCCGCGAGCAGTATCGAAGCCTGGTCGCCGACTTCCCCGCCAATCTGGACCACCGTTTGCAACTGCTCATTACCCATAACAAGATGGGGGACCGGCTCAGGGAGATGGGAAGGCATTCCGAGGCCGAGGCCGAATTCCGCCAGGCCCAGGATCTTTGCGCAAAAGGAATAGCCGATCTCCCCACGAATCCGGCACACCGTCGCGAACTTTCTGTTAGCCACCTCAATATGGGGGTGATGTTCACAAGCCTCGGCAAGTTCGGGGAGGCGGCGATCGAGTATCGCCAGGCCCTCGCCCTTAGGCATGACCTGGCCGCGGAGTTGCCCGACCAACCGGAGTACCGCCGGGAATTAGCGCAAACTCACCACGCTCTCGCATCCGCCCTGAAAGGTTTGGGCAAGCTTCGCGAGGCAGAGGACGAGTATCGCCACAGCCTGGCACTCAGGGAACAGCTCGTTGCTGACTTCCCCACGATCCCTCGCTTTCGGGGCGATCTCGCCCTCGGACGGAACGACTTGGCAATCCTTGTGGCTAACGAAGGGAACCTCGCTCAGGCGGAAGAGGAGTACCGCCACGCTCTCGCCGCTCAGAAGCACCTGGCGGCTGAGTTCCCGAGCGTTTCCGGCTACCGTACGGCTCTCGCCAAAACGCACAACAACTTGGGCAACCTGCTGCGGAAAATGAAAAAGCCTCAGGAGGGGGAGACCGAGCTCCGCGCCTCTCTTGCCCTGTTGAAACAACTGGCGGGTGATCTCCCCCTTGCGACAGAACATGCCATTGACCTCGGCGGCGGGTACTGCAACTTCGGTAATCTCCTAAGAGAGGACGGAAAGCCAGCGGAATCCCTCGACTGGTATCAGCTCGCCATCGAAACGCTGGCGCCTGTCGTGGAACAGGAACCTCGACTGGTCGACGCCCGGAGGTTTCTCCACAACAGCCACCATGCCCGTGCGCTGTCGCTGATGAAGCTGGAGCGCTTCGACGAGGCGATGAAGGACTGGAATCGTGCCGAGGAGGTGGATGATGGTAAGAATCGAATCGCGATAAGGGTGCAACGGGCGGCTTGTCTGGCGCGCATCGACCCGCTTCAGGCGGTGGCCGAGGCCGATGAAATACTTAAGGGCGACACGATTACCACCACGATGTTCTACACCGTTGCCACTGTCTTCGCGCTATCGAGTGCCCACTCGAAGGACACCGCCGAATCCACCAAGTACGCAATCCAGGCCGTCGTTATGCTGCACCGTCTCCATGAACGCGGTTATTTCGCAGCTCCGGCCCGCGCCGAACTCCTGAAGAATGACCCGGATCTCAACGCGCTACGAATGCGCCCAGGCTTTCTGAAGTTGCTCAGCGCTTTGGAATCCGCGGCGCCAGAGGAGCGCAAGCAACTTGAGCAAGCCAAGAACCAACAACCCCAACACCAGGGTCAACCAAACCCAAATCGTGACCCTTAAGTCCCTCGTATAACCCAGACAGCCGAGGCAGCCGAGTGGCGCAAACTCCTGCCCACTAAGTCAGACACGTCTCAGAGTCCCTAGTGCTTCGGGCCATAAGACTGGGACGGTGGTCTGCAATACTTCTTAGGCAAATCTGCCCGCGCCGACTTTTTTTTCTGAAAGACCGGCTCACCGAATAAGAGCCTCTCGTTCAAGAGAGTAAAGGCTCTGCCCGCTCGGTTTTCCCAACTCTTGTCGAGGAGGTCTGTCATGCTTCAATTGATGCGCCGTTATCTAACCCGATTTAGCTCCTGTGCAACGAAGCGTCCAAGGCTGCGACCCCGGTTTCACAATCACGCTAGACACTTAAGGCTGGAGCCTCTCGAAGAACGATTGACCTTCTCGGCCCACTCGTGGACAGGAGCAGTTTCCAACCTCTGGTCGAACGCAGCCAATTGGACCGGTGGCTCTCCTGCGGGTGACCCCAATGCTGTCCTGCAATTTCCGGCCGGCGCAGCGAATTTGGCGAATCAGAATGACTTGACTGGCGTGAAAATATCCGAGCTTTTTTTTCACGGATCGGGTTACACCATCACCGGCAATGCCGTCACTGTGATCGGTGCTGGAGGCATTTTTACCTCAAACAATACAACCAACACGTTTAGCCCAAATATTACCTTGTCGAGCAATAGCGCGAACTTTGGAGCCTCCACTACGTCCAGCTTGATCCTGGGAGGAATCATGAGCGGTACTTCGCAGATAACGAAGGGTGGCTTGGGCACAATCATCCTAACAAGGGCGAACACGTTCACGGGTAGTGTCCTTGTTAGTCAGGGCACAATAAACATCCGCAATGCCAAAGCTCTTGGTGCTGCGAACAGCACACTGGTACAGGATGGTGCGACTCTTGAGGTGCAGGGAGGAATAACAGTCGCGGGAGAATCCCTTCACCTGGGCACAGTGGACAACAATGGATCCGGCACTGCCGCCACTCTCCGCAACGTCAGCGGCACCAATACTTGGACTGGACCGGTTAATCTCAACAGTAATGCCACGATCAACGTAGCGGGCACGCTGCTGGTTAGCGGAGTGGTGAAGGGTGCTGATGGACCAGAATTCGAAGGTGGCGATCGATTGACCAAGACCGGCTTTGGGACTCTCGAGTTGTCGGGTACAAACACGTACACCGCATTTACCGAGGTAATAGGCGGGACGTTGCGAATCCGCAACAAAAGTGCGCTGGGTTCAACGGTCGCCGGCACACGGGTGTTGACGAACAGTACTCTTGTATTACAAGAGGCGTTGATTGGCGGGGGCGAAACTGTCCCGGTACTTGTCGGCAACGAATCGCTAGACCTAAACGGGACCGGCTTTGGAAATGTGGGCGCGTTACGGAATCTGGCAGGCGGAAATGCCTGGGGTGGACTCGTCACTCTGGCGACCACGTCGAAAGTCCATGTTGACAACGGCAGCCTCGTGCTCGGCGGTCGAGTTGCTGGCTCCGGCGGTCTCACCAAAAGCGGACCCGCAGCACTCTTCTACAATGGACCCGAAATCAATACCTATTCCGGCGCGACTCAAGTGACCGCCGGTAGCCTCATCGTCGACAAGATCCTGAATGCCACGGCAATCACCGTGACAAATCAGGCCGTCCTAGGCGGCAAAGGAACGACGAAGACTGTGACGTTACAAAGTGGCACGCTTAGCCCTGGTGACGCTGGCCTTAGTACTGCGATCCTTCGCACGGAAGGGAACGCCAGTCTGGACGCCACGTCCAACTTCGACGTGACGATCAACGGTGCCACCGCTGGTACGAACTTCGACCAGGTTCTGGTTACCGGTAGGGCCAATCTGGGCGGGGCCAATCTTCGTGTGAGCGGCAACGGTGGTGCAGTCAACGGTACGTTCACCATATTCCAGGCGACTGGCGGTGTGGCGGGGACCTTCAATGGTCTGCCCAACAACAGCGAGTTCTTGCTCGCCAATGGCGTTCGAATGCGGATCAACTATACGTCAACCCAGGTGACACTGACTCATTTGGACACAGCGCCAGCGTTCCAGAATCGCCAAATCTCAACGCCCATTCACGAGGGGGAGGTCGCAACCATAACGGGCCGTATCAGTGAACCCGATACACAAGACACGTTCTTCTTGGAAGTTGCCTGGGGGGATGGTTCGCCGACTCAGTTTTACCGCTTTGATCCCGGTACGCCGCGCGACATCGCGATCACGCACCTCTACACGGATGACCAGCCAAGCGGTACTTCAAAGGACATCTATTCCGTCGACCTCTTTTGGCATGACCAGCATGGGCTCGGCAACCGAGGGACGCTCGATGTATCCGTCCTCAATCTTGCGCCGGACGTTTTTGTCGGCGGCAACGAGACGATTTACGAGGACAAACAATTTCGACGGACGGGCTACTTCGTTGATCCGGGACATGATCGTTGTGTGGTATTGGTTGACTATGGAAACGGCGCCGGCCCGCAGGCGCTCAAAGTGGGCAAAGAGAACAAGTTTGAACTGCGCCAACACTACAAAACTCCCGGCAAGTACCGCGTCACGGTCATCGTTCAGGATGATGACGGTGGCATCACGAAGGTCGGCTTTAACATCACTGTGCTGAAAAAGAAAAAATAGCCGTTGGCCCGTCAACCCACCGAGAAATGAGGAGGCAGCGGACGTCTTGTCGCCCCGACTTGAATAAAGAACAGCCCACCGCATTGGTTTGCGGTGGGCTGTTTCTCTTTGAATTCGCATCGAGCCTTGTTCTTGTTTGGGCCATGTCTCGGACGGCGATCTGCAAGACTTCTTAGCCAAATCCGCCCTTGCCGACTTTTTTTCTGAAAAACCTGCCCACCGAATAAGAGCTTCTCGTTCAAGAGAGTATCGGCCCTGCTTTCCGCGTCAGCCGCGGATTGCTCGACCCTCTTGGTGTCCGTGTTTTGAGGTCATTCGACAATCCATCAAACCGCTGTGATCTTTCCCCTTGGAGTTCCTCGCATGAGCCCGTTCCGCAAGCTTCTGGATTCGCTTCCGTCATGCCGTCCAGCACGCCGCAAGCAGGTCAAACGCCGTCATGGAGACCGATTCCGACCACGCGTGGAACTTTTGGAAAATCGCCGGGTGCTTGCCCTGTTCGTCGTCAACACTGTGGCGGATACCGTCGATTCCGACGCCGATGTGACCAGCCTGCGCGAGGCAATCCAGGGCGCCAATGCCTTTGCAGGAGCCGACACGATCCAGTTCAATGTCGCTGGCCAGATCAATATCGCCTCGGCCCTGCCCGCCCTCAACGATACGGCCGGGGGCACAACGATTGACGGCACCAGCGCTCCGGGCTACTCAGGCACGCCGGTTGTTCGCCTATTAGGGCCGGGTCCCAGCCAGGCGATATTCGGCTTGCGAATCGATGGCGCCAACAATAACACCATCAAGGGTCTGCATTTCGGCAGCTTCAGCAGCGGTGGCATCGAGGTTCGCGGTCCAACCACCGGCCTCAACGTCATCACCGAGAACTACATCGGATTTGATGGAGTAGAAGCCTTTCCCAATGGCCATGGGATCGTGGTCACCGACGGCGCCGCGGCCATGCAGATCAACCAGAACGTGATCGCGTTCAACAACGGCGATGGCGTGCACATGACCAGCTCGGCCGGGTCCGGCGTGCAGATGTCCAACAACTCCTTGTTCAGCAATGCCGGGCTCGGCATCAATCTGGTGTCCGCAACGGACAACACCGCCGGCGTGACACCCAACGACGAGCTCGACGCCGACACTGGCCCCAATGATTTGCACAACGCACCGGTCATCAGCACGGCCATCGCCACCGGCACCGGCACCGCGATCACTTACTCGCTACGCAGCACGCCGAACACATTCTTCCTTGTTCAGATCTACGTCAGCCCGACGGCAAATCCAAGCGGATACGGCGAAGGCAAGACGTTGCTGACCAATCGCGGCCTCACGACGGACGCCCAGGGTAATGCCGGCGAAACCTTCACCACGGGCATCATTCCCGTTGGGGACGTCATCGCGGCCACGGCCATGAGCAGCAACACGTCTGAGTTCAGCAACGCGGTCTCCGTGACGGCGAAACGTACCTGGAGCGGCGCCGGCGCGACCGCCAACCTGTCCGACCCGGCCAACTGGGGCGGCACGGTCCCGTCACCCGGCGACCACCTCGAATTCGGGTCGGGTGCGCCAACCCATCTTTTCAATGACTTCGCGCCCGGAACGTCGTTCGGGTCGTTGAAGTTCACCGCCGGCAGCTTTGTGCTCGACGGCAACGCGTTGAAGTTGGGAGCCGGCATTGACGTGCGGGGCTCGGCCGGCAGTTCCGTCACGGTGAATGTCGATGTGAGTATCGCCAACGATCTGCTTCCTTATATCGAACAGGACAACTTGCTGCCCTACGTCGAACAGGACAACCTGTTGACGCTCAATGGCACGTTCACGGGCAACTTTGGTCTCGAAAAGCTAGGCCGCGGCACGATGGTTCTCAACGCCGCCAACACCTACACCGGCGCTACGAAGATCACCGAAGGCTTACTGCGCGTACAGAACGCCATGGCGCTCGGCTCGGCCGTTGGTGCCACGGAACTGAGGGGCGGCGACCTGGAATTGCGTGGCGGCATCACCGTGGCTGGCGAAGCACTTTCCTTCATGGATGAGCTCTCCGCAGTCCGCAGCACCAGCGGCGCCAACATATGGGCCGGGTCGTGGAACATCGATCCCATTTGCAATCCCATCGTGGTGGAGGATGGCAGCCAGTTGACCGTCTCCGGCGTCATCAGTGGCGTTGGCGGCATGCACAAAGACGGCGTCGGCACATTCGTCGTCTCCGGGGCCAACACTTTCGCCGGCGTGGTTCACGTCGAGCAAGGCACCCTACGCATGGAAAATAGCCTGGCCTTGGGATCGACCACGCTCGGCACGGAACTGAGGGGCGGCGACCTGGAATTGCGCGGCGGCATCACCGTGGCTGGCGAAGCGCTTTCCTTCATGGATGAAATCTCCGCAGTCCGCAACACCAGCGGCGCCAACATATGGGCCGGGACGTGGCACATCGATCCCATTTGCAATCCCATCGTGGTGGAGGCGGGTAGCCAGTTGACGGCATCCGGCGTGCTCAGCGGCGTCGGCGGGCTGCACAAGGAAGGCGCGGGCACGTTCGTCCTCTCCGGGGCCAACACCTATGCCGGCGTGACCCACGTCGAGGACGGAACGCTGGTGGTCAACGGCGCCATTGCGAGCAGTGAAGTCACCGTGATGGGCGGCGTCCTGGGTGGCTCGGGGATCGTGGGGCGGACCAACGTGCTGGTCGGCAGACTCAGTCCCGGAAACAGTCCCGGCATCCTGACCGTGGCGGGCGACGTGAGCTTCACGGCGGATTCCAGTTTCCGCGTCGAGCTGAACGGCACGACCACCGGGTCGCAGTACGACCAGCTCCATGTTCAAGGGGCGGTGAACCTCGGCAGCGCCATGCTCGACGTGAGCCTGGGCTTCGCCCCGTCGGGCGGCAATCAATTCGTCATCGTCGATAACGATGGCACCGACGCCGTCACCGGGACGTTCGCGGGCCTGGCCGACGGTTCGCTCGTCACGATCGCGGACCAGAGCTTCAGCATCAGCTACCACGGCGGCGACGGCAACGACGTGGAGCTGGTCCACTCGGGCGTCGGTCTGTCCTCGACGGGCCAACTGCAGATCATCGGCACGGACGAACGAGACATCATCCGCGTGCAGCGGCATGGAAACGACATCCGCGTTTACATCCGGATGGGCCAGACCGGTGGCGAAGATGACTGCGACGACGGGATCGATGACGACGGCGAGAATCCGCCCGCCACGCACCAGCGATTCGATTTTGACGCCGATGATGTCACCTCGATACTTGTGCTGGCCCGCGGGGGCCACGACCACGTCACGCTCGGCTCGCGCGTGAGCGTGGCGGCGACGATCGACGGCGGAAACGGCAACGACCATTTGGACGGCGGCATCGGGAACGATACGATCCTCGACCTGGCGGGCGACAACCGCATCCATGCCGGGCGCGGCAACGATTAC
>CAZFLF010000122.1:0-10653 GCA_964519825.1 uncultured Pirellulaceae bacterium
ACAGAGGTCAATCGCGGTCCAACGCGCTCGCCTGCGGCTTGCGGTTAAACGATGATTCCCGACCCCCGATCGGTTAACAATCCATACGAAACCAGCGACTCAACGAAACCATCATGTTCAAATCCGTTCGACTGAATGCCATCACGTACCCGGTCGAAGAAGCAGAACGAGTGGAACTGGCTCGGGCCGGCGCGGAGTTGATGGAGATCGAAGGACACGAGCCGCACGAAATCCTCGCCGCGGCGGAAGACTGCGACGCACTGTTGGTCGTTTCGTCACGTGTGCCGGGAAACGTTATCGAGCGGTTGTCGCACTGTCGCGTAATCGCGCGCTTGGGCGCCGGCACGGACAAGATCGACGTCGCCGCAGCGACTCGCCGCGGGATCCTTGTCACGAATGTGCCTGACTTCTGCCTACACGAGCAAGCCGAGCACACACTGGCCTTGCTATTGACGTTTGCTCGCCGTCTGCCGTTCATGATGGAGGCGATGCGCGCTCACAATTGGTCCGCGCGGCACCATCCCGGAGTTCATCGCTTGGCCGGCCAGACGCTGGGACTCATTGGCTTCGGCACCAGCGCTCAAGCCGTCGCTTCACGAGCTGCCGCCTTCGGTCTGCGTTTGCTGGCGTGGGTTCGCAACCCGATCAAGTACGAATCCATCGCCGAGAAACTTGGAACGAGCCTTGTCTCGCTCGAACAATTGCTCTCCGAAAGCGAATTCGTGTCGATCCATGTTCCGCTGTGCGACGAGACGCGTCATTTGCTCTCCGCCGAACGGTTGGCTCGATTGAAGCCGACGGCAGTCCTGATCAACACGGCTCGCGGCGCGATCATCCACGAAGCCGCGCTGGTTGAATTGCTTCAGCAACGGAAGATCGCCGGTGCCGCCCTGGATGTCTTCGAGGGGATCGACGTCTTTGCGATTCCCGGAACGCCGAGTTCGCATCCGCTGTTGGAGCTAGATAACGTGATTCTCACGCCCCATTGCGCGGGCAGTTCCGTCGAATCAAGTCTGGATTCAAAAGTTCGAGGAGCACGTAACGCGGCCGATGTGCTGCTCGGCATCCAGCCGCAATACATAGTAAACCCCGAAACCACCCCGCGATTTCCGCTCGCCCGTAGGTCAGAATCTCTTGGCTGATTTGCAAACGGGGTCGTGAGTCTACTACGTCTGTCGCGGTTCGTGGTGCTGGAAGCTGATTTGAAAGATCTGCACATGGAGCAAAAACGCCAATTCCATTTGCGAACAATGTTCATTGCCACGGCCTGCGTTGGATTATTCCTGTTCGTCGTAGAGCGAATGATCGGTCCAGCCATGCCAAGGGATCTCTTACGTCAAATCGACCGAGGCATGCCGAAAGAGCGTGTCCGTGAGATCCTTGGGAAGCCACGCCGAATCGGAACTGGAGGAGGACCGTGGCAATACGCTCGCGCCGGAAATCTTGGATATGTCGAGGTTTTTTTCGATCGTCACGGAAGGGTTGTTGAAATCAACGACGAATCCATGTTCCCGTAGGCAAGCATGTCAGGCTATTGTCTTTGGCCGCTTTACCGATTAGGCAATCCGGCAGATTAGGCTGTCGCACTACCGGCTTTTCATTACAGTATGAGCCAGTTGAACCGGAGAGAACAGTTCATCCCGCGGAGAATCGCATGAATCATCCACGCTGCTGGGGACCGTTGTCGCGGCGGGAGTTTCTGCGTGTCGGGGCGTCGGCTCTAGGTGGCCTCAGCTTGCCACAGATTCTGGCCGCGCGGGAGCAAGCTGGGACCCCGAGCGCGGATACCTCGGTCATCTTGTTCTGGATGTGGGGCGGGCCCAGTCAGCTTGAAACCTGGGACATGAAGCCCCAGGCGCCGAGCGAGTACCGCGGGCCATTCTCCCCGATTGCAACGTCCGTCCCCGGCGTCGAAATCTGCGAGTTGTTTCCCGAGCATGCCAAACTCGCGCATCGGTTTTCGCTCATCCGGTCGCTGCATCATGAGATGGCATCGCACAACGACGGGTCGATTGAACTGTTAACGGGGAAGACTCCCGGCCAGGCCGACCCAACTTCCACGGCCAAATCCGAGCATCCTGACTTCGGTATGTTTGCCAGCCGCGTCCGCGGACCTCAGCCGCATGGGCTGCCTCAATACATTGGCATTCCACGCCAACCATTCATGACCCAGCCGGTGTATTTGGGAGTAAGCCATTCGGCATTCGCAACCGGTGATCCCTCGGTCGCCAATTTCCGTCCCCCTAACCTGACGCTGGCGAGTGGGATCAACGGCTCTCGGCTCGACGACCGAAAGAGCCTCATCGCCCAATTCGATCAGTTCCGTAACGGCTTCGACCAATCGGGCGATCTCGGAGGCACGGACCAGTTCCGGCTACAGGCGTTACAGTTGCTCACGAGCGCACGAGTCGCGTCGGCTTTCGATCTGAACCAAGAACCCGCCGCGTTGCGCGATCGGTACGGACGCCACTTGTGGGGACAAAGCTGTCTGCTTGCGCGGCGGCTGGCAGAAGCGGGAACGGCTGTCGTTACGATCGATGCGATGGCGCCAGAGATGGGCACGCCCTTGTACTTCAGTTGGGACGATCACGCCAATGCGCAAAACGGTTGGGATATGGCCAAGGGTATGATCTGGCGCGCAAAGTTCATGGACCAGGCGGTGTCCGCACTGATCGATGACATCTACAGTCGCGGCCTGGACCGTCGCATCTTGCTGGTAGCCGTGGGGGAGTTCGGACGCACGCCGCGGCTGTCACATGCGAACGGTTGTCTTGGTCGAGACCACTGGCCCCAGGCCCAATCGGCACTCGTCGCCGGAGGTGGATTTCGGACGGGGCAAGTCATCGGTGCCACGAACTCGAAAGCGGAGTATCCGGCCGAACGCCCGCTACGGCCGCAGGACTTACTGGCGACGATCTACCGCCATTTGGCCATCGATCCCCGGACAGAGTTTCTCGATTCCTCCGGTCGCCCACATCCGCTGCTGAAGTCCGGCGAGCCCATTCGCGAACTGGTGTGAGTGGCCGCGTCACTCCGAGACGCGCGGCCCTTGCTTCGCGAGCCGGGTGTAGTACATGGGCCGCGCGTCTCGGAGAGACGCGGCCCCGGTGTCACGGGCGCATGAGGGCGAGGCAGCTTGGAATAGGTAAGTTCGGTTCCAGCGGATTCCGCCGTTTCATTTCCACCGCGCATACCTATCCACCTCCAAGCTGACCTTCGCCCACGGTCCTTCCACCAGCACGATCCCCGGCGTTTCTGATCTGACTGAAAGCACTCGATTACGAAGCATGCCCGCTTACAACATCACTTCGGTTTGAACACCACAATCGCCAGCGGCGGCAAATTCATTGTCAGCGACCACGGGCGGCCGTGATGTCCCGGCCCTGCGGCCATCACGCCCGGAAAGCTGCCGACGTTGCTGCCACCGTAAAACTGCGAGTCGCTGTTGTACACCTCTTGGTAATACCGTTGCTGCGGCACGCCGACGAGATGGTTCATCCGGACGACCGGGGTGAAATTACAGACCACGATCAAATGATCTTCCCAGTTTTTTGCCTTGCGCATGTACGCCAACACACTATCGTCGCGCGAGTGGCAATCGATCCACTCGAAGCCATCCGCATGAAAATCACGTTCATGTAGCGCCGGCTCGCGCCGTAATAGAGCGTTTAAATCGTGCAGCATTTTTTTTATGCCGCGATGTGTATCCCACTGCAACAAATCCCATTGCAAATCGGTGTCGCAATTCCATTCGTTCCACTGCCCGAAGTCACTCCCCATGAACAACAGCTTCTTGCCGGGATGCGTCCACATGTACGAATACAGCAAGCGCAGGTTGGCAAACTTCTGCCACAGGTCGCCGGGCATTTGGTCGAGCAACGCCCCTTTTCCATGCACGACTTCATCGTGCGACAACGGCAAGGCGAAGTTTTCGGTGAACGCGTAGATCAAGCTGAAGGTCAATTCGTCGTGATGAAACCGGCGGTGGATCGGATCATGCCGTAGATACCGGAGTGTGTCGTTCATCCACCCCATGTTCCACTTGATGCTGAAACCCAATCCCCCGGTGTCCGTTGGATGGGACACGCCACCCCAGGCGGTCGACTCTTCGGCGATTGTCAGAATACCCGGATAATCGGCGTGAGCTCGGCGATTGAATTCGCGTAGCAGATCGATGGCCGGGATATTCTCGCGGCCGCCGTATTCATTCGGAATCCACTCTCCGTCTTTGCGGCTGTAATCGAGGTACAGCATCGACGCCACAGCATCCACGCGCAAGCCGTCGATATGGTACTTATCGAACAAGAACAGGGCATTGGCGATGAGAAAGTTGCGGACTTCGTTGCGTCCATAGTTGAAGATCATCGTGCCCCAGTCGGGGTGCTCGCCCTGACGCGGGTCCGCATGTTCATAAAGCGCCGAGCCATCAAAGCGACGCAACCCATGACCATCCTTGGGAAAATGGGCCGGAACCCAGTCGACGATTACGCCGATGCCATGCTGATGGAAGTAGTCGACGAAGAACATGAAGTCTTCGGGCGTACCATAGCGACTCGTGATCGCGTAATAGCCGACCGTCTGATAGCCCCAGCTTCCGGTGAACGGATGCTCGCTGATTGGCAGCAGTTCGATGTGCGTGTAGCCCATTTCCTGACAATACTTCACCAACTCGTGTGCCAGGTCACGGTAGTTCATCCAGCCGTGATGGCGATCGGACTGTCGCCGCCAACTACCGAGATGGACTTCGTAAATCGAGATCGGCTTTTCCAACCAGTTTGTCTGCCGACGTTTGTCGAGCCAGTTTGCGTCGTTCCAGCGGTATTGGCTAAGATCCGATACGATCGAAGCGGTCCGCGGAGGCAGCTCGGCGGCAAAACCAAACGGATCGGTCTTATCAATCACCTCTCCGCTCAGCTGTTTCACACGATATTTATACTTCTCGCCGCGCTCCAGCTCGGGAATGAACAGCTCCCAGATGCCGCTGGGAATGTGCTTGCGCATCGCATGCGCGCGACCATCCCAATGGTTGAAATCGCCGACGACCGCCATGCCCTGCGCATTCGGAGCCCAGACGCAGAAGTTAACTCCGTCGACGCCGTCCGCGGTACGGAGCTGAGCGCCGAATCGCTCGTACAGTCGAGTGTGATTTCCCTCTCCGATTAGATAAAAATCAAAGTCGGATAAGTAGGAGGGAAAGCGATAAGGGTCTTGCATGTTCGCGATTTCGCCGCCGTCGCGGACGACTCGGAATTCGTAGGGAATAATTGGCATATTGTCACCGGTCGGACAGATGGTCTCGTACAATCCGGCCGGATGGATGCGGCGCATCGGGCGCGAAACGCCGTGGCCTTTGTCCAGCAACCAGACTTGTCGTGTATTCGGCAGAAACGCTCGTACGGCCAGTGCCCGCCGACCGTTTTCCACGATCTCATGCGGACCGAGCACCGCAAAAGGGTTTTCGTGGCGTCCCTCCACCAACGCACCAATCGCCTCTAGTGACACTCCAGTTCGCACAGTGATTCATCCTTTTAGCTGCAGACATCCTGATCGCAGCGTCGCTTCAAGCGGTATGGGTTTTAGCCAGCTCGGACCTCGGTCGCAATGCCTCGCCGCAGGTCGGGGCTTCTAGCCGGACTCCGACGACTTTGCCGCACGCGGGCGCGAGACTGTAACAACGAGCCACCAAATTCACCGCATCGCTCGAAACGGCTTACGATCCTTCGTTTAAGACTCCACGAAAACTCGATCAACCAACCACCACTCAGCTCACGAGGCGCAGAGCGACGTCGCTCGACTACGCGGACGGCCAAACCAAGCCTTCACGCCTGCAACTGCGCGACGCGTCCCAGACCGGATCGCACCTACCGGCTCGAGGCGCTCGCCTGCTCGCCCGTACGGCGCCGGCCCCGTTGAGGAATCAACATGGGCTGCGTCGAACCGCCAGGTGCGGCACTGCACTTGGTGGATTCGTAACGCTCGGTCCAGCCGTTGCCACAAATCCGCATTCGAGACGGAAGACAATTGGCCAAATCGCTCCCACTGCCAGCCATTCTCCCGCCATTCATTCAACCCGAATCGAAGTCCACGGCTGACATAGTGGCTGGCCGTGATGAGCGTCACGCGCGCCGGTTGGGGAACGGCTTCCAGCCCGCGGACCACCGCCAACAGCTCCAGACGTTCTGCCGGCAAATCCTCATCGTCCGACGCCTCCAACTTCGACGAGCCATCGATCGCCTCCAATACAATCCGCCAACGGCCAGTCCTGCCGCCGGCCCAGGGACGGGATTTCGACGACGATTCGGCCGTTGATTCGGAGAACAGCAGATAGTGCGGAGTCGAAGAGTTCATGCGGCGTGAGTGTTTGCTGGCAATGTCGGAGCGGATAAACTTATCGGCAGTCCTCTCCTCATTTCCCCAGACCAACGCGGCGAGTTCCGTCGCCGCTGAGATATGTCGATTGATCCGGATTTACGTATTGCGCTTGGATTCATTCTGTTGCTGCGCTGCGGCATCGGAATCGTCTATTCTCGAATGCTCTCCGAGATCGGAGTTTTCGCCACACTTCGGCGTCTGGCGGCGAAACAGACCGGGATTGAGTGGCTTGTTTGGTCATTACTTACGATTCCGCTGGTCCCTTTCTTGATCGATTCCCGGGGAATGGCCTGGGCTCTTTTGGAAGTGAACTCCACAGCGGCGGAGTATTCGACAATGTGGCTACCGGATCTTTTCCGGTGGCTGCTGCTTATTCCCGCAGTTGCTGGTCTGTTACTCGCGATCTGGACTCGATATTGCGCGGTTCGACCGCTCGAGCTACAAGCGGATGAAGCGCCGGGAAGTCGTTTTATTACAGGTCCGTTTCGAATCGTGCGATATCCTCAATGGCTGGCGGACTTGCTCCTCTTCGGCCCCTTGCTGGTAGCCACAGATAATTGGGTCGCTTTTATTTCGTTCTTCGCGGCTTGTCTGATCCTGCGTGGCCTGTATGTTCCCGCGGAGGAAGAAGCGTGGCGACGGTTGCTCGGTGACGCCTATGGCGAGTATGCCGGTCGCACCGGTGTGATCCTGCCGCGCATGCCGGGCCATCAGGCCGGCCTGACAGCGCATTACTCCGTTCCGAAACGTTTCGGAATGTCCGCCATCATTGCGTTGGTCACGATGTTCGCGGTGATTTTTGGTGCGATCAATCTACTGCAATCAAAAATCACAGAATTCCAATTCTCGCCCATGTTGCACTTGTTCATCGGGCTTCAGTTAATGGCAATTTGGATCGGCCAAATGCGATTCGGAAGGTCCCCGCGGGAGGTCTCGGCATTCGTCGGCGCGATCTTGACGCCGGTGTTTGTCTTCTTCAGTATCGACGCACGTCCGTCCTTCAGGCTGCATCTAGCATTGGTGGGGCTGTTCTTCCTCGGCGGGTTAATCGGCTACTGCCTGGGGACGTTGGCCGCCGGATTATTCCTCGTCATGGACTGGCTCGGACCTTATTTGCCGGGATCTCGCAGTCCGCGATTATCAGCGAGTTCCGACCCGGACGCTGTCCCGCACACTCCGAAACGTACCGAGTGAGGCTACGAAGGGACCGGCCGCCTGAATATGATGGAATTAACGGCTGCCAACCCTCGGAAGTCCACGGGAACTAACCGGATGAACCTTTATCAAGAATTTCGACAGCAGATTACTCGCCGCCATTTCTTTGCTCGTGGATCGCATGCGGTCGGATGGGCGGCGCTTAGTTCGCTGTTGGGACAGGACTGCCGGTCGCAATCCGCTTTCGCGGCCGAGGTTGCGAATAGGCAAGCATCGCCGCATCCCACGCTCCAGCACTTTCCCGGCAAAGCCAAGCATGTCATCTACCTGCACATGGTCGGCGGACCGCCGCAGATGGATTTGTATGACTACAAGCCGGTCATGGCGGAGTGGTACGACAAAGACCTGCCGGAATCGGTAAGAATGGGACAAAGATTGACCACGATGACCTCTGGTCAAAAGCGATTCCCGATTGCACCGTCGAAGTTCAAGTTCGCTCAACACGGCAACAACGGGATGTGGGTCAGTGAGTTATTGCCGTGGATGAGCCAGATGGTTGACCAGGTAGGCTTCGTCCGCTCGATGCACACCGAAGCAATCAACCACGAACCGGCGATCAGCTTTATCCAGACCGGCAACCAGATCACCGGACGACCGTGTCTCGGCGCGTGGATGTCCTATGGCCTCGGCTCGTTGAATAACGATCTGCCGACGTTCGTCGTTTTGGTGGCCAAGCCGACAAACACCGAGCAAGTGCAGGCGATCTCCGCTCGCTTGTGGGCGTCCGGCTATCTGCCTGGCGAACACGCTGGTGTGTCGTTCCGGTCCGGCGGTGATCCGATCCTGTATATCAACAATCCACCGGGTGTCCCGACCGACGTTCGCCGCAAGACATTGGACGGTCTGAAGAAGCTCAATGAGCTGACGTTTCAACAGGTCGGCGACCCGGAAACGCAAACGCGCATTCAACAGTACGAGTTGGCGTTTCGCATGCAGGCCAGTGTGCCGGAGTTGACCGATCTGTCCAAGGAGTCAGCGGCGACGTATCAGTTGTATGGCAACGAGGCGCGCAAACCGGGAACGTTTGCCCATACGGTCCTGCTGGCGCGGCGGATGGTCGAACGTGGCGTCCGTTTCATTCAGGTCTATCACAACAATTGGGACACGCATGCCAACGTGGCTGGCCGGCTGCCGGACCAATGCCGCGACGTCGATCAACCCTGTTACGGATTAATCCAAGACCTCAAGCAACGCGGCTTGCTCGATCAGACGCTGGTGATTTGGGGGGGCGAATTCGGGCGCACCATTTATTCGCAGGGGGGCTTGTCGAAGGAGAATTACGGCCGCGATCATCATCCACGTTGCTTCACGATGTGGATGGCCGGTGGAGGAATCAAAGCAGGCGTGGTCTATGGTGAGACCGACGAGTTTTCCTACAACATCGTGCGCCAACCGATGCACATCCGCGACCTGCATGCGACCGTCCTGCACCTGCTCGGCTTCGAACATGAAAGATTCTCGTTCAAGTACCAGGGACTCGATCAACGGTTGACTGGCGTTGATCCATGCCGCGTCGTGCGAGAGCTGCTGGCATGACGACAGGAAGATAACGGACAGGAACATTGAAATCCTAAGTCGCGGATACATTTCCCTGTCATTCATCTTCCTATCGTCTCGTTCTCTGGTAGAGCCGCGGGCCACAAAGGGCGGCTTGTCGGTTTTGGGCCCTGCTTCTACGATGGCGGCGGTTCACGGCTGAATGCAGAGCCCCGCATCGCACTCAAAAAGGAACACAACGATGGCCGCATCACCTGAAGAGGTAATCGAGCTACTAAAGACCGCGTATAGCATGGAATTGGAAACCGTGCTGAACTATCTCGCGAACAGCATCAATCTCGACGGAGTTCGCGCCGAGGAAATCAAGAAGTCGCTGGCGGCCGACATCCCGGTTGAAATTGGCCATGCCCAGCAATTGGGGCATCGCATTAAACAACTCGGTGGCTTCGTCCCCGGGTCCAATTCAGTCACGCTTGGCCGACAGACACAACCTCCGACAGATTCCACTGACGTGACCGGCGTCATCCAAGCCGTGATTGATGCCGAAAGTGCCGCCTGTGCCCAGTACAATAAAATCATTAAGGCAACCGACGGCGACGATTACGTCACGCAGGATCAGTGCATCACCATCTTGGCCGACGAGGAAGAACACCTCGTCCTCTTCCGCGGGTTCCTGAAGGAATACAAGCGGTAACCGTGGCACTCGAGCGACCTTGTTTTCGCCACTTGGTCGATCCACTACAGTGTTGTCGCAAAGATCAACCCTGGAGGAGCGGAATGGAAACGACAGCGAGAAGGATTTGGACGAAGCGGGTGTTGACCGCATCTGCCGCAGCAATGCTTTGCCTGTGTGTCGCATCCGGTTGCGTTAATGGAAACGTTGACACGACTCAAATTCAAGCCTCCTCGACCAGCGGTTCCACCGATTCGGACGAGGGTTCCACTACGTTGCCCGGCAAGCCGGCGAGCGAATCCACGCCGGCAACCAAATCCACGCCGGCGATATCGAGCGACCAAGCAGCCGGTGAAGCCAGCGATTCTGCACCCAAGACATCGCCGGCCTCCGGCCAACCGGAAAGCACGAACCAACCACCGCCGGGAACTCCGGCTAATCCGGGTGATGACAAAGACGTCGAACTAGCGCAAGGCCCGCGACACCCGTTTGCACAGCGCGTCAGCATTCCGGACTTTCCTAAAGATCTGGATTGGCTCAACGTTGCCGGCCCGCTGCGCAAACAGGATGTGAAGGGTAAGTTTGTGTTGCTCGACTTCTGGACGTACTGCTGTATCAACTGCATGCATATCTTGCCGGAGTTGAAGAAGCTGGAGCACGCCTATCCGAATCAGCTAGTGGTCATAGGTGTGCATTCCGCGAAATTCGAAGCGGAGAAGGGGACCAAGAATATCGAGGAAGCGATCCTGCGTTATGAGATTGAACATCCGGTTGTGAACGATGCGGATCACAAGATTTGGGATATCTATGGCGTGCAGAGTTGGCCGACGGTGATCATGATCGATCCGGAAGGCAACGCCGTGTGGGGGCGGGGCGGCGAGTTTCAGTTCGCGGAA
>CAZFLF010000123.1:0-10528 GCA_964519825.1 uncultured Pirellulaceae bacterium
ACATCGCCGACCTCCTGCAAAACTTGCCGAGCAAATCCGGCGACATTGTCGTCACGCGGTCACCTATCTGGGACCGCACACCGTTGTGGCTCGTGCTTATGTTGCTCCTAACCACGGAATGGGTGCTGCGTCGGCTGGCCGGTTTTGGGTAGACAGGTGCCGGCGAAATGCCTGCGAATGGAATGCTCTTGTGCCGATCCACCGGCGGTATTTGGGAACTGCAAGTTTGCGGAAGCAATTAGCAAACAGTAGGTGATGATCTGGTAGGATGATCCCCTCTACCGAAGTGGTACCGCGCGGAATTCTTCCAAGGAATGCAAACATGCGAAATCGGATAGCCACTCGTCGTCTCGTCCTAACGCTACTTTTGTTTTGCGCACCGCACGCATACAGCGCGGGACCGTTCGATGCATCCATCGTTCGCGTGACGGTGACGCGCTACGGGCCAAACGTGTTACAGCCTTGGACGAAGGCAAATGCGGACGAGGTGTCCGGAACGGGGTTCGTGATCGACAATAAACGGGTGCTGACGAATGCGCATGTCATTGAGTTTGCGAGCCAGATCTATGTGCAGCCCGATAATTCCCCCGAAAAGTTCGCAGCCAAAGTTGTCATCTCGGCTCCGGAAATCGATCTAGCTGTTTTGTCGGTTGAGGATGCGACATTCTTCGAGAACCGTCGGGCGATTCCCATGCTCGATGGGTTGCCGAAAATCAAAAGTTCCGTCAACGTTTATGGCTATCCGCTCGGCGGTGAACAGATCTCTGTGACCGAAGGGATCATATCCCGTATTGACTTTACCGGGCTGCAGCTTGGAACGGCTGGTCTGCGTGTGCAGATCGATGCGGCTTTGAATCCGGGCAATAGCGGCGCGCCGGCAATTTCAGACGGGAAACTTGTTGGCGTGGCATTTCAGGTGATGGAACAGGCCGAGAACGTTGGCTTCCTCATATCCATCGATGAGGTCAAGCTGTTTTTGGATGATATTGTTGATGGAGTATATGACGGAAAAGCTCAAGTCTTAGGAGATATGCAAACCGTTGAAAACGAGGCATTGCGGTTTAAGCTTGGGTTGGCCAAGGGGACTGGAGGGGCATTAGTCACGAAGGTCTCGCGTTGTGTCCCGGATTCTCCATTGCAGGTCGGCGACGTGATCACTCATATCGGCGACTCAGCACTCGACCAAGCGGCCCGAGTCAAAGTAACCGACGAACTCAGCTTGCCATTTAATTATCTCGCGCCCAAACTTGCCCGCGACAAGATGCTGCACATCAAAGTTTTGCGTGGCGGCAAAGTCCTTGATTTAGAAGTCCCCACTGGCGCCCGCGCCCTACAGCTTGTCCGTACCTTGCGGGGAAACTACCCCCGCTATTTCATCCTAGGACCGCTGGTCTTTAGCGTCGCGACGCCGGAGTTCCTGGCGGGAATCGGACCGCAATGGGGTGGATTACTCATGGCGCGCCGAAATCCTATCCTCACACGTCTGCTGGATGAACCGAATTTCGCGGGTGAGGAATTAGTCGTGATCTCGTCCCCCATGTTTTCTCACAAAATCACCAAGGGGTATGGCCAGGCATTTGGATCCGTGGTTAGTACCGTGGATGGCACGTCGGTTAAGAACCTGACGCATCTGGTAGAACTATTGCGCGATGGCTCGGGCGACTTCCTGGCATTCGATTTTGTCGATCGGTACACCGAAAAACTGGTGTTCCGACGGAAGGAGATCATGGCTGCGACGGAGGAGATCCTCTCAAATAATGGGATTCGGAGACAATTCTCCGACGATTTGGCAGCCGTCTGGGAGAAGAAGTAAAGCAAATGCGAACGTGGCGCCGTCGGATTCGGTCGCGTCGGGAAAGCGATAAATGGGCTGCGGCAAAAGTCGCAACTCATGTCGTTGTGTCGTGGGAGTTCCGAGGTTACCCGTTAATTGAGACCTTCGACAATTTTTAGTTCTTTCATGTGTGTGTTGGTTTTTGCCAACTCGGCTAACTTGGCCTTCAATTCCGCGTCGGCCTTCGGGATGCGAAACGAACAGGTTCGCTTCGCGGTATCGGTTTGAATGTCTACAATTCCAGCAATCTTGGACAAATCGCCTCGGACCGAGGCGGCACAGCCCCCTCACGTCATGTTGGGCACTTTGAGTCTGACGAGCGTCATCGCCGCGAGCTCCGCCTGTGACAGATTCGAACCCGCATCGGCCGTGGTGCCCGAGGTTCCTGGCGCAGAATTATCACTCGTGGAAGTGTTCGAGACACCGCAACCTATCAAGGCAACGGTGAACCCCATTGCCAATCCATAACGAGCTTTCATTGAATACTCCAGATAACGTGGTGCGTTTAAAGACAGGCACCGCCTTGAGGACATTGGCCGGCACTCACGCATTGTAATGCCTGTCTGAATTTAATTCCCAGCTTTATCGATATTCCTGTCATACAGCGGCGGGGCACGTTCAACTAATGCCTGATGGATAAGCGCACGCTTCGCGACACATTGATAGCGTTGCATCCGGCGAGCTTCGGCTGGGCAATGGTGTGTTGTCGCCAGAATCGGGACCTAGCCGAAGATGTGCTGCAAATTGTCTATGTCCGCGTACTCAACGAACAGGCTCGGTTTGATGGGAAGTCGGCGTTTCGCACCTGGTTGTTTGCGGTCATTCGCAATACGGCTCGCAGCGAACAGCGATGGTGGTCTCGAATCGTGCGATTGGACTTCAAATCGCTCGCGATGCACTCGGGTTCAGCGGAATCTTTCGAAAGGGGAATTGATGGTGCCGATGATTTAGCCGCCGTTCGTGCCGCCCTCGCGCAATTGCCGGAGCGCCAGCGTGAGGTGATCCATCTCGTCTTCTATGAAGACCGAACGATCGAGCAGGCGGCGGGGGTGATGCAGGTGGGGGTGGGTTCCGCGCGACAGCATTACGCACGGGGAAAGGATGCCCTGAGGAAATCATTGAAGAATTTTGACGCTTCGAGGACGCCAGACCATGGATCCGCAATCAGACGAAGACACAATCCGGAAACTGCTCCAACGCATGAAGGCTGAAGACCAGCAGCAGCTCACGTCGTTCGACGATCTGTTACTGCGCCAGGCTCGGGTCGTCGTTAATGCACGCCCTAGCCGGCATCGTTGGGTGATCGCCGCTTGTAGCGCTGCTGCGGCGCTGCTGGTGGGCTTCGTGCTGTTTTTCGGCGATTGGAGCGATTCCGACCGCGATCCGCGAGGAGTTCTGGCTCGTGAATCGCCTGTTGTAGAAACGCATCCCGTGCACCTCGATTTTACGGCACTTCGGGGGGCTATCGACCAATACTTTGATCCCGCCACAGTTCCGGAGTGGAAGACTCCCTCCGATTCGCTGCTGGCCATGGATTTCAACGTTTCGTTTTCTCAGGAGTAATTCATGATGTCTATCGTTCAATCATTCTGCGTTTGCGTATTGATCGCCTGCACGGGAGTCGTGTCGGCCGCGGAACAGACGGAGCAGCAAATCCACACGCAGCTGTTTTCCCCCGAACTCCTCATGCAGCATCGCGAGGAGCTCGGCCTGACCGATGAGCAATTGGCGCGCATTCACAGCCATCTAGATAAGGTACAGGCGGACGCGGCCGAAGCGCAAAAAAAGCTTGATCCGGTCACGCGAAAATTGGCTGAGTTGTTAGGTGCCGAGTCGGTCGATGAAGCAGCGGCCATGAAACAACTCGAAGACGTTTTCAACGCTGAGCGCGAAATGAAACGACTGCATATGCGCGTGATGATTCGTATTCGGAACGAGTTGACGGCGAAGCAGCAGGGACTGGCTGCCAAATTCAACCAGGAGCGGAAGCCGGACGATCTTCAAAAACGTCTTCAATCGAAGGTGACTCGCATTCAACAGGAGTTTCAGCGCCGAGCCGAGGCTGGGCAGCCGCCTGTGGAAGCCATGCAGCTGTTGCAATCGTTCCCTGAACAGATGCAGGCAGGACGGGCCAAGGAGGCGGAAGCGATTTTGGATCGTGTTTTGAAGATGTTGGATCTCGATCAGAAGCCGGTCCCGCCGTTGGAGAAACGTTCTTCGCGGCAGTGGCCGACGACCAGCGCGGTGCTCGCGCAGGTCAAAGCGTTAGAGATGGAGGATGTGGCCTGGCGAAAAATTCCCTGGAAAACCTGTCTTATCGAAGGGCTCTCGGCGTCTCGCGAGCAGAACAAACCGGTCATGTTGTGGATCTTCATCGACCGGCCGATCGATGATGAGCGCTGCTGAGTGTTCGCGGGTGCCGCCCGTGAGGTGGTGTTCTCGAATCCCGAAGTCGTCCGCCGCATCAATGCTGACTTTATCCCCGTGGCTTTGAAGGCCGCTCAAGTTAACAATCCGCCACAGGGAGTCGAGGGGGAATTGTACGCCGAGATCGGACGTTCGAAACCTGCACCGCAGGGGATCTGCGTCGTCAATTCGGCAGGTAAAGTCCTGTCCTGGACTCTGTCGTTTGACGACGATGACAGCATCATCAAGTTTCTCGACTACGTCGCCCAGCGATACAAAGACTTTCCCGACACAAAAACAGCCGTGCCGGCCCAACGCTTCATGCGTTATCCGAGCCAAGCGATGGCAGATGTCAAGGACAGCGGCAAGGTCGTCGCGGTTCCGCATCATCATCTCCAAAACGAACGTTGTCCCGCCCGGGCGCCGTTGCGGAAGGGGACTCTGGTCGGACGCGTTATCGGGCGGGCCCTGGATAGCGAAGGCCAGCTCTTAGTCGATACGCTCCGCCAGGAACATTACATGGAGTCGAGATTTGAGATTCCAACATCCGTCCAGGAGCGTTTTGCAGTAGCCGCCGCGAAGGCCGCTGGCAAGCCATTCCGGATCCCGAACGAACTGGTGCGGACACTTGTCAGCACTGCGTTCTTAGGACAATTGGATGTCGACCCTTTGGGAAATGTGCCAGGAAGCCAGAACGACAGTAACCAATGGGAGTTCACTGGTTGTCAGGTTCCCTCGGAGAATTCGCAGTCGGTCCAAATCCGAATTGATGGCACATCCCATGTGGAAGGTAGCCAACAGGTGAGTGGCCGTCCTGGCGGCGACGGACGTCTCTGGAATCACACCGTGATTCTCGATTGGGAAGGATACGTCGACCTCAAGGAGAACCGTGTGACGCAACTGATCCTCGCCGCGCAAGGAAAAGAGCGGCTGCGCTGGGGCAACTCGCGGTTTCAATTCGGAAAGGAACCCGACGTCGCCCACCTGATGGCCGGCCATCGGATCGATCTTGACTGCGGCGTTCGATATGGCCTGTTCGCGGAATCGAGTTCTGCGAATGAAACCATTGGTCGGGCTGTTGACAAGTGACAGTAGTTCCAATTTTGTGAACCGAACATCAGATGATGCGAGTTTTTGCGGCGACCCGTTTCGCGAACCGATCGATTTGGACGACGCGCATTTTGTGCATCCCGCGGGCGATGCGTTCTCGCTCATCGTGAGCTTCCAGTTGGAAGGAGATCAGCAAACCTTCGACGCCAATCACGCGCGACCGACAGGTTACTTTTTGCCCGAGCGGCGTAGCGGCCAAATGCCGGACGTCTACTTGCACGCCGACAGTGCTCTCACCCGGTTCGAGCAGTGACAGAATCGCCTCGCGCGCGGCGTGTTCCAGAAACCAGATTAGCCACGGTGTACTAAGCACAGCGGGCATGCCGTGTTCGGCGAAGTCGATGGCATGCCGTTGATCGACGACGAATGTCAGCTCGCCGATTCTGCCAATTTTTG
Organism: uncultured Pirellulaceae bacterium; assembly: GCA_964519825.1. Taxonomy (GTDB): domain Bacteria; phylum Planctomycetota; class Planctomycetia; order Pirellulales; family Pirellulaceae; genus CAZFLF01. The sequence continues at coordinate 5,747 of CAZFLF010000123.1, forward strand.
GAACGGACTTCATGGATTTCGTTTCCCTTCTTCTTGTCCTTCATTTTCCTGTCGGATCGGCTTGCAGGTAGGCGAATAGATCCCGTATTTGCTGTTCGGTCATGGTGTCTAGAAGCTTTTCAGCCATCAGCGAAACAGGCGATTCTTGCAGGTCGTCTAAGTCAGCTCGACTTAGTACCGTGCGTTTGTTCTTGGCGTCTAGCAAAGTGACCGTCTCCGCCGATGATTCAGCCAATAATCCGGTCAGCACGCGGCCGTCGGTCGACGTCGCTACGTGAGTTAAGTATTGCTCGCGGATCATATTGCTGGGATCGACGATGTTGCGCACTAGTAACTCGCGGTTTTTGCGATCAGCACCGGTTAAATCGGGTCCGATCGATTCCCCTTGCCCATGCAGCTTGTGGCAATTCGCACAGACTTTGTTGTAATGCTCGCGACCGCGTGTCACGTCCCCTTTGCCTCGATTAAGCAGCTGCTGCACGGCGGCGATCCGTCCCTGCTTCTCGAGCGGAGTTGTTGTCTGAACGCGTCCCCAGTGTTTGGCGATCAGCTTCACAAGGGGATCGTCATTCAGTTCTCGCATCTGACGCACCTGGTCGAGAGAAATCGCGGTAACCGGGATCGTTTTGTTGTCGACCGCCTCAATCAGCTGATGAGCCGACTGGGGCCGACTGCACAAGATTTCGATGGCACGAGCTTGTGGGGAGGGTCGCAGCCGGGGAAACCGGCTCAAAACCACTTTGGCAATTCGCTCCTCATTGAAAAAACCGAGAGCAGACAGAGTCGCGGCCTGTACCACTTCGGATTCCGTTTCACCAAGCAACGATAGAAGTGAGTCGACGGATGGGGTGCTGCGGGTTTCACCCAAGCTCTTCACCAAGGCTACACGATCGTCCGTTTTCGCCGTCTGGTCCAAAACCAGTTTCATGGCTCGTTCCACGGCTCCCGGGACGCTCATCCGGAGCGCCAGTTCAATCACCTTGGCGTTCTTGGCCTCTGTGGATAACAGTTTTGCGAAAGTCGATTCGAGTGGAGTTGGAACGGCCTCGAGCTTCCGTCCCGCCAAGGCTTGAAGCATTCCGACCAGAACGCGATCCCTATCGCTGTCATTCGCCGCCATCCGCAGCAAATCCGCGCAGGTGGCAAATGCGGTATTGGTTCCCTCGGACGCAAAGCGACGCGCGAGGCGCTCGACGATCGTCCGCTCGACGATCGGTCGCCGCCAGCCATCGGACGTTTCGAACAGCTGCAGCACTCGCCCTGTGTCGGAAATGGCCTTGTCTTCGATGGCCCACCATACTAGGAGCGGAATATGGACGTCGTCGATATCTTCATCGTGGCGCACTAACTGCTCGATAATCGGCATGGCCTCGTCGGCCGGCAATCGCTTCGCCGTGCACGCCAGTTGACTGCGAACGATCGCGCTCTTGTCGTCACGTGCCAATCGCACGAGTTCATCTGCTAGGGATGACGAAACGAATCGCTCGTCGCCGAGCCACCGAACGGTCCAGGCGCGTACATACTCGTGCGGGCTGCCAAGTGTTTTTGCAGCGAGTGCATGATCAAGCCCCTCCGTGACGTAGATCGACCACAACCCCTGCAGGGCCAACCGCTGGTCCTGGGATTCCAGCGCCATAGCTGTCAGGGCCGGAACAATCGTACGGTCGCGCCGCTCGGCCAGAATTCGCCGTAACTGTCGCGCGTACCAGTCATTCGAATGCGCGAGAAGTTTGACCAACTCAGTGCTGGTCTTGTCGGTTAAGTCGAACGATCCAACGCGGACAGGTGCGACATTCAGCGGGGCGACACGCCACACTCGGCCGTCCAGACGGCTGGGCTGATACCATTCACTGCGGTTCAGCGGCGACGAATGGGAGATGTTGTGGTCATACCAGTCCGCGATGTAAACCGCACCGTCGGGACCGACTGTCATGTCCACCGGACGAAACCAGATGTCCTCCGAGATTACAAAATCGCCGGCAGCCCGCGTGGCGAACGTGGATGTGCGCAGCTCGACGGTGCTCCAGCGGCAGGCGCTATGCCGTGTGTTCGGAGCAATGCAGGCGTTGTTGAACCGTGCGGGAAACGCGCCCCCTTGATACAACACGGCCCCTCCCGTCAGGCTGTCCCCCACATACCCGTGGTGCAGCACCGGTTGGAAATAGCCATACGCGTGCGGATTGTGCAACGGCCCGTGTTTGCCAAAGCCCTTGACGTAGTAAGCGCCCTGAACATGGTGAACCAGCGGCTCCACGGTGTTGCCCGCAGCGAACAGATTTCCGAAGCGATCGAACTCGACACCCCAAGAATTGCCCCCGCCCTCCGCAAAGAGCTCGAACTGTTTCGTCCGCGGGTGATATCGCCAGACCCCTTGCTGAAATCCGATGCCGCGAATACTCGCCGTCGAGGTACTCCCCTGGGCTCCGTACAGCCAACCGTCCGGTCCCCAGGTGAGCGAGTTAGCAAACGCATGCGCGTCCTCCATGCCGAATCCTTTCAATAACACCTCCGGCGGACCATCCGGCGCATCGTCTCGATTGGCATCGGCATAAAACAGTAGGTAGGGGGGTTGGACGACAAATACACCGCCGTGGCCCAGTGCCATCCCCGATGCCAGGTTCAGGTCCGAGATGAAGTGTTTGGCCGAATCGGCACGACCGTCTCCGTCCACATCCTCATAAATCGAGATGCGGTCCTGACCCCGGGGACCCTTCGGCGGAGGATCGGGTACCTTGTCGTACTTTGTCCGCAGCCAATTATCCATTTCGACCGCCTTGAGGCCGTTTGGATTTGGATACTGCCGATATTGGAGCACCCACATTCGGCCCCGGTCATCGAAACTGATCGAGAGGGGCTGAGTGACTTCCGGTTCGGCAACCACCAGACCGATTGCCAATCCTTCGGCGACTTTAAACCGCTTGGCGGACTCCGCCGGTGTCAGCGCTGGCGGATGGTCCTCGCCTGGGCCTGTTTCGCTCGCCGACAGCGCGCCCCCGAATAGACACAGTGCGTAGCACGCTGCCATCCACCATGAAGTCACGCGAACTAGGCACGACATCTACTTCCTCCAGATCGACAAGAACACGGGCCACTTGGAATCCACCCTACTCAACGATTCCGGCGAAGTCATTTCTTACCGGTGACTGGGACCAGTGTGACTCGACTGCTGATAACAGCGCCTCGGTCGTCCGTAACGGTCATAAACCACGCGGTGATGGACGCCGGAGGAGAATCTGCTGTAATCGCCTGCTCACCGACCGCTCCCGGTTGAGTCGTCCATTGACGTTTATTGATTGGCCCGGGGTCAGTGGAATAATGCAGTGCTGCTTGTTGAAGCGGTTGCGGGCTGGTAACGCTGGCGAACACTTTTCCGTTCTCGACGCGGGGATCGTTGATCTCGGGTAAGGGAGGGCCCCCGCGCAGGTGCTGATCGATGAACAGACCAATCTCTTTTGGATCCCAGCCCGGCGGATGGCCATGCGGCATATTGACGGTTACGCGAATCTGCTTCGTTCCGGGCACGGCATCGTAGCTCTTCATATAGCTATCAAGCGGGTAGGCGAAATCATTGGTTCCATTGACGAACAGAATCGGCATCGACACGGCGGGCAGGTATCGCGACGGATCCCACAGTGCTACCCAACGTTCCTTTTGTTCGGCATTCATTTTGTCAAAGCGGCTGAGCCAGGCGCTGTTCTCGTGCAAGAAACCACAACCGTACACCGGCACCGCGGCGTTAAACCGGCTGTCCACCCCCGCCGCGATACAAGTTAGATATCCACCCCAACTGATCCCCGTCACTGCCGTTCGCTGGGGATCGACCTCGGCAAAGCCACGTACAAGCGAATGGGCGCGCAGGACGGCGGCGATCGCGTGATAGGACCACTGCTCCGTGGTAAGTTTGTCGATGCTGCCGAACTTCTCCTCATCGCCTTGATCAGGACCGCCGTCAGTCAGTCTTGTGCGGTTTTCTCGTTGGTGCGGGTTTTGGCCTTCGATTGGTCGATGCCCAGCCAGGTCCATGGCGATCGCGGCGTAGCCACGCTTGGCCCACAGTTCGGCCCATTCTCGAAATGCCGTTCCCCCGCCGCCGTGAACCAGGACCACGGCCGGCAGGTTCTTATCGGCGGCGACATCTCCCTGCAGCGTGCCAGGAGTCGCATAGTAGGCAAACACCCGCGTTGGTTGCCCGTTGTACGGCTCCCCGACATACAACAGCGAACGGATTGGTCCGCTGGCGTCTACCCATTCGAACTGGGGCGATTCACTCAGCTTGGCCAAATCCCACGGCATCGTCTTGGGTAGGCGGGACGACGGCTTGATCGGCTCGGCGGCCGCGTGGGTTACCCAGAGAAGCGCGGTGACGAGGAAAAGGGTCCTTGTCAGAATTCTTGACATGCGTTGACTCCTGCCATCAGGTTGCGAATCGTGACCCACCAGCGTCTCACCTTGCCTTCGCCGCGCGACATGCCGGGATTGTAGCAGGCTGGCAAAGAATTCTTGCCATACAGAAACGTAGGGTAGTGGATCAGTCTGATCGAACTTTTTTCTTGGGCCGGGTGTTGCAACTCAAAATCGGCTGCAGATCGACCATATCTTTGATGATCCATTTCTCCAGCGCTGGCGGCAACCGACCAATGCCATGCCCCTCTTTATCCGTGTGCCTCCATCCGTGTGCAATCTGGTATTCAAAGACTGCGCACACGGATCGAGTCACACGGATGGAGTTCAATGCCGCGAGTTCGCAACGCCAGCCGCCACGTCAATTCCGATCTGCCGATG
>CAZFLF010000124.1:0-10520 GCA_964519825.1 uncultured Pirellulaceae bacterium
GGCAGCGTCGTTAATGCGAAGGTAGAGCGTGCCGCTGAGTGAAGGAGTTGTTTCAACACCGGTACTGATCGGTACCGCGGTGAGAAAGCCGTTATCGGTGGCTTGGGGATTGGATTCATCGACGACGGCGCCGAGCAAGATGCCCAGCGGTTGGCCGCGGTGGTAGCGAATCGTGACACCGTTTGGTTCGCTCCACCAAACCTTCGGCTGAGTTCCGATTTGATACCGTCCACTGGCCGCGATGCGATACTTTTTGGCTGCTTCGATTCGCACGCCGGTCGATTGCCAGCCTCGATCCGCGGCGATCTTCACGGTACTTCCGTCGACTGGCAGCGGCGCCACGGGCTTGTGCTGGATGGCCTCGCGGGCGACGTCGTAACCGTAGTCGATATTCACGATAAACCACTCCCATTCGCGCCGTAGTTGTTGCCCGTCGTCGCGGAACAATCCCACAAAGCGTTCCGAAAACGTCTCGTCCGTGTCGCGAGCATACTTCGGCAGCTCACGAAATCGCTGTTGATACGCAGGGTGGTTATCGAAAAAGGCAGCGGCGGCCCAGCACCAACCGTACGGCTCTACTCGTCGATGCGCCCGCGAATCGTAACGCATGACATCAGTCAACGTTTTGCCGCGATCGGCACGCACATCCTCTTTGACGATTTTGATTCGACCCCACTCAACGACCTCTTCTTTGTCGAGTGGAAAATAGCGCAGCGTCAGTTGGCCATTTTGCCAGCGATGCGTTCCGAATAGTTCCGCGGTTCCTTCCATGTACCAGGGCGGGCCGGCACCTCCGAGACTCCATGTCATGAACGCGTGAGTCCCTTCGTGGAGCAACAAGTGCCGCCGGTAGTAGTCGGAGGGTTGCTCGTACAGCCACATCTCCGCGCCGCGATGAAACCCGTGCAAGAATTCCGGCAGGTCGCCGGGAATTAAGCCCGCGCGGCGGAATCGCTCTTTGTCCTGGATCAAATAGCCGGCAACTTGCCACGTCGCGGTCTGCTTATCGGTGACGGAGAAGTACTCACGCCATTGCGGCACGGCCAGATCAAAGACGAGCGGCAACTCGTCAATTGCCGGACTCGCCGGCAAATCGGTGTAAAGCACCAGGTGCTTTCCCGCGAGTTTGCGGATCCCCAATTGGCTCACCGCCGCTTCGTCGATATTTGGCAGCGGAGAACCTAGTGGCGCACCAGGAGGATCCGTAGTGGTCGGCAGCACCAAATCGGCCGATGTTCGCGGCGGCATTGGTAGTTGGCTCACGGCCACCGCTGGTCGAGTAGTCTGGCGCTTGGCGTCTGTCTGGGAATCCCTCGACGTGGCCGGAAGCGTCGCGGATGGCGGCTTCGTATCGAGTGAACTTGTAGCCGGCGGCGCGGCGGTGTCGCTCGTCGTCGATGGTTCGCCACCGCAGCCTGCAGCGCCAAGGATGCAAGCGGAGAGAAGTCCGCGAATCCACCAAGAACTTGGACCGGTCTCCCGTTCCACAAGACGCATGATTCATCCTCGCTTGCCGATCAGCAGCCACATTTGCAATAGAATCGCCAGATCGCTGTGCGCGTCGAGCCAGGAGTCTTCTCGTTCCGGTTTTTCCGGTTTGCGTTCGGAAACAGACGGGGGTTCCACAGGTATCTTGGGGAAAGGCGCCTCATGCCGGTTGTTCCGCGCGATCGCCGTCCAAACGAAAAACGCCACCACAATCCCTAACATCACTACCGCGCCTGCCAATGCCCAGCGTGTCACGCGCTGGTCGGCCCGTGACTTGAGGGCATTCTGTCGGCAATTCTCGTCAATCAGGCTCGTTACGCGGGCAGCCGGCAGCCCCCATTGGGCACCTTCCAATTCGATGCGATCGCGCTGCGAACGTGTCAGTTCCACGCTGGCGGAGAACATCTCACTCAGCAGATCGGTCAAATGCCGTTCCGCCTGTTCATGGGTGATGACTGTGAGCTGAAGTTTTCCTGTGATCTCACGGACAACGGCCGTCGCCATCTCTCCGTCGAGGCCAAACAGCTCAATACCCGCAGTCACAAATTTATCATTCAATGCCGGAGTGAGGATTCCGCGCGGGGCCTTCTTGAGTCCTGACTCGACTTGCAAGCGAAACGGCGCCAATCGTTCTTGCTTCACGCGATCGATAGGCTCCTCGGGCTCGCGCGCAGTGAACGACTCCATCGCAAGGTCGGCATCTTGCTCCGTAAGGCCCCGTTCACGGGCCAGAGCGGTGAGCCGCACGCGGCTGTGGGAGTTCAATCCGCGGTGCTGAGCCAAAATGGGTTTGGCGGCTTGCAGGAACTCGGCCAATCGCGGATCGGCAGGCGTGGAAGTGGCAGCTGGGGCCGCGACTTGCAGCGCAGCCTCGGCGCCCGACGCCAATCGCAGTTTTCGTTCGGCGACCAAATCGAGCAACAAATGCCGGGCGTAAACGGCGGACAATCCCAGCACTCGCGTCCCGTGCGCGATCAATCGTTGCTCCATTTCTTCACTGACGACGCCATCACGCACTGCCGCCAGCGACGGCCTTGCGAAATCTAAATAGGTTTCGGCTGGCGGCTTCGGCGGCGGTGGGAGCACCGGCGCCGGCGACCCTTCCACGCGCCACCGAGTAGCTACCGGCTTCTCGATTGCCACTGCGACTGTCTCGTGGGTGGCCTTGTCGTCCGCGGGCTGGTGGAAAGACTCCAAGGTCTCGCGCGCCTCTGCCAGCGGTGGCGACTTTGGCACTGGCGATTTTTGCTCAGGTTGCGGCGCTCCCGGCGGAGACAGCGCAAAGTCCTCTGAGATGTTGTCCTCGACCGGCGCGGCCATGGCCGCAGCGCCTCGACGACCGGGGAGCGGCGGCGGCTTGGGCGGCGTCACCTCTAAACCCTTGATGACGCCGCGGTTCAACAGATCATCAATGGTAGAACGGAACTGATTTGCGGTCAGATCGAAGTCGTGGGCGAGTGCGGCGAGGAATTGCCAGCGTTCCGCAGTCAGGTGCGGGTTTTCCAGAACAATCGGCGCGGCCCGCTCCAGGAAGAGCTGAATCTTCCGCTCTTCGGCGGGTTGTAGCGTACGCGGCGGTGGTTTGGGCGCGGTCATTCCACCCGTTGTTGTAACCCAGCCAACTAGCCGCGCCACTTGGGCGGTCCTAATTAACCGCTTGATCGGATAGATTTGCGAGCGCTCGCAGCAATACTCTCACGTTTCGGACGGGGGCCGGTTTCGCTATATTTCCGCACACCTGACGAATTGGAACCATGCATAATCCCCGAACATCCTCTGTCGCAACTGCCGGAAGTGTTGCCGTCCAATCGGCAACAGCTCCACCCGGCGAATCGATCCGTGAATCGGTGGAGGCGGTGATCGTCGCCATCATCCTGACCCTGACGTTTCGTACATTTCTCGGCGAAAATTATCAAATTCCGACAGGGTCGATGGCTCCGACGCTGCAAGGACGGCACATGGATGTCGTGTGCGATGAGTGCGGTTATCAATACCGGACCGGCGCCAGCTTAGAAAATGAAGAAGATGGCTTGCCGCGCGGCGAAGTTACCGGCACCACCTGCCCGATCTGCCGATATCGGATGGACTTGGACAAACAACATGACTTGAATCACCGGTCCTTTGGTGGCGACCGGATCATCGTTAGCAAGCTAGCGTATGCCTTCCAGGAACCCCGGCGCTGGGACGTATTTGTGTTCAAATTCCCCGGCAATCCAAAGATTAACTACATCAAACGCTTGGTTGGATTGCCCGGCGAGACGTTGCGAATCCGACACGGCGACCTGTTTACACTCGATCCCGCCACCGCCGGCCAACCGGCAAATCTGCAGCATTTCCGCATCGCGCGCAAACCGGCCGACAAAGTCACCGGAATGCTGCAACTAGTGGATGATACATACCATTTGGGAAGCATCTTGCGGGAAGTTGCCTGGCCGTCGCGGTGGATCCCGGTCAACTCGACGGGTGAGATGTGGCAAGCCACTGACGACGGCCGCCAGACGGTCAAACCAACTGCCGAGGCCTCCTGGCTGGGTTATCGCCACTTGGTTCCGCGCGACATGGACTGGGAAACCATCAGGCAGGGTGGCCAACCGGACCTGAGCGGATATCAGGGACAGCTGATCACCGACTATTACGAGTACAACGACAGCTTCCCGGTCAGGTACTCGACCACAGATGGCTGGAACTGGGTCGGAGATTTAGCGTTTGAGGCCCATGCCGAAGTGCTGAGCGATGCCGGCGAGCTGCTGCTGGACATCCTTGAAGGTGGGATTCATCACCGATGCCGGATCGACATCGCCACCGGCCGCGCGAAACTGGATCTCGACGATGGAAAGCGAAACTTCCGTGACGCTTCCGGCCGTGAATCCCGAGAGGCAACGGGGCAAACCGTGATCCGCGGTCGGGGCAACTACGTGCTGCGGTTCGCGAATGTCGACGATCAACTGTTTTTGTGGGTAAATCAGAAGCTTGTATCGTTTGCCGAACCGACTTCGTTTGATTCACCTCCCGATCTGACGCCGCAGTGGTCGGAACAAGATCCGGGGGACCTGATGCCACTCCGGATTGGCGCACGGCAGGCCGAGGTCCGAGTCAATCGGCTGCGGGTGTTTCGCGACATCTATTACATAGCAGCGAGGTACGGCGGCCGCGGCGCTGGCGATTCGGACTATGGTGCTTTTTGGGCGGAGAATACGGATGCCATCTACGAGTTGCTGACAAATCCACGAACCTGGTCGACGACGGACCTGTTTACCAGCCGGCGAGAAGAAACGTTTACGCTCGGCGCCGACCAGTTCTTCCCGATGGGAGACAACAGCCCGCAGAGTAAGGACGGGCGATTGTGGTCGCATATCACTCCGGACGGTTTGGAACCGCCCCCCTACGTCCGCCGTGAGATGCTGATCGGCAAGGCCGTGTTTGTGTATTGGCCGCACGGCTGGCGGATCTTTACCGATTGGGTGGGGATCATCCCGAACTATCAGAGAATCGGCCGGATCCGCTAAGATCGTTTAACCGCAAGCCACAACCAGCATGTCAGGCAATTTGGAGTGCGGTGGCTTGATACCGCTTTCGTTGAAACCAGCGTCAAACTTCGCGCGATCCAAAGCGGTGTCAAGCCACCGCACTCCAAAGAAACGCCTCCGGCTTGCGGTTAAACGACGAACCGGAACACACGAAGGAACCATGCCCAGTGTCAGCACCCGCATCGCGCGCTTCGAACGTTGCCGCCAGCCTAACTTTTGGTCAATCGGCCCGCGAAACCGTTGAATCGATCGTGGTGGCTGTCATTTTGGCGTTCTTGTTCCGCGGCTTCGTCGCTGAAGCGTTTGTAATTCCGACCGGTTCGATGGCGCCGACATTGCAAGGCCGGCACATGGATGTGATCTGCACCGAGTGCGGATATCAGTACCGCACGGGAGCCAGCGTCGAGAATGACGACGTCGGTCCAGCGCGTGGGGAAGTCACCCAAACCCGTTGTCCAATCTGCCGCTTTACCATGCAATTGGACAAAGAGGGGGACGTCAATCAGCGATCGTTTAACGGCGATCGGATTCTGGTCAGCAAATTCGCGTACCAGTTTCGGGAGCCGCGTCGGTGGGATGTCATCGTCTTCAAGTTTCCCGGCAACGCGAAAATCAATTACATCAAGCGTTTAGTGGGCCTGCCTGGAGAGACTCTCCGGATCCGACACGGCGATGTGCATGTCTTGGATCCGGCCACTCGAAACGAACCGGAAGGCCGTCAACGGTTCGTCATTGAAAGGAAGCCGCCGGAAAAAATCCTGGCGCTGCTGCAACTCGTCGATGACACACGTTATGTCTCGCCACGCTTGAAACAGGCCGGTTGGCCGAGCCGCTGGATCGCGACCTCCCAGGACGGATGGCAACCAGAAGATGGGGGCGGATTCGCCGTCGCGCGGAATGCGTCGACATCGTGGTTGCGATATCGGCATATGGTACCGCGCAGCGACGACTGGCGCATGGTTGGACACAACGAACGTTTGCGACACGACGACGGCTATGCTGGACACCTGATTACTGACTACTACGCATACAACGAGTCACTTCCGCAGTACGACTTGAACGGAGAATGTTGGGTCGGTGACTTGGCCGTTGAGTGTGACGTCGATATCCGTGGCGGAGACGGCGAGTTGTTACTCGATTTAGTCGAAGGTGGCATTCACTTCCGTTGCACGATCGCCTCCTCGACGGGACAAGCTAAGTTGTCGATTGACAATGGAGAGCGATCATTTGTGGATGCCACCGGCAAGTCCGGAGCGTATCCGACGGCCGCGACCACGGTCCGCGGACTGGGTAAGCACCGGTTGCGGTTCGCAAATGTCGACGACCAATTACATTTGTGGGTCGATGATGTTCTCGCGCAGTTTGATGGCCCAACGACTTTTACCTCCTCCGACTCCTTGGCTCCCAAGTGGTCCGCGAAGGATCCCGCCGATCTGCAACCGATCGGAGTTGCCTCACGTGGTTTGGAACTGCACGCCAGCCGCCTGCGCGTCTTACGCGATGTCTACTATCGCGCTTTGCAAGCCGGTGAACGGGATTCCACCGAATACGGCCCGTCGCGATCCGACGACATCGATGTTGTCATGTCGCGTCCCACGAGCTGGCAAACGACGGATCTGTTTGGGGCACGGCGCTCGGTCACGTTCCACCTCGGTCCGGACCAGTTCTTTCCGCTCGGTGACAACAGCCCGCAAAGCAAAGATGCGCGCCTCTGGTCCAAAGGCAATCGCCTGACCGGATATACCGATCCGCCACCTTATGTCGAACGTGATCTGCTCATCGGCCGAGCGCTTGCAATCTATTGGCCGCACGGCTGGCGGATCCGCACGAAATGGTTGGGAATGGTCCCCAACTACCAACGCATTGGCCTGATTCGGTGAGCGTGGTCGCGACTCTCCGAGACGCGCACTCCCGCAGGTCGCTCGCATCGATCGAAGCGCACAGGCACGAGTCTCGGAGAGACTCTGTCACAAAAAGAAACTGGTGGAACAAAAATGAAAGCACTCGTCAAACGCCGTAGCGAGCCCGGTTTGTGGCTCGAAGATGTTCTGGAGCCTCAGATCGGCATTAACGATGTCTTGATCAAGATCGATCGGACGGGTATCTGCGGAACCGACGTTCATATTTACAAGTGGGATGATTGGGCTCGCCGGACGATCCCCGTGCCGATGGTCGTCGGGCATGAATTCGTCGGTGAAGTCGCGGCGGTGGGCTCGAATGTAAACGACTTTCATCTCGGCGATATTGTGAGCGGCGAAGGGCACGTGGTCTGTGGTCGCTGTCGGAATTGCTTGGCTGGCCGCCGACATTTGTGCAAGGACACCAAAGGCGTCGGAGTAAATCGTCCCGGGGCGTTCGCCGAGTACCTCGCACTCCCGATGACCAACGTCTGGCATCATGATCCGTCAATTGACCGCGACGTGGCGTCAATCTTCGATCCCTTTGGAAACGCGGTCCATACGGCCCTGTCGTTTCCGCTGCTCGGTGAGGACGTGTTGATCACAGGCGCTGGACCGATCGGAATTATGGCGACCGCGATCGCGCAGCATGCTGGCGCGCGACATGTCGTCGTGACCGATCTGAATCCCTATCGGCTGGATCTGGCGAAAAAGATGGGGGCCACGATCGCGCTGGACGTTCGTTCCGGAACACTCGCCGAAACGCAAAAACAACTGGGAATGAAGGAAGGTTTCGATGTCGGTCTGGAGATGTCGGGGAATCCAACTGCGTTTCGCGATATGCTCGCCAACATGTGCCATGGCGGCAAAATCGCGATGCTCGGGATTCCCGAACGCGAGATTGCGATCGACTGGAACCTGGTCGTCTTCAACATGCTGACGATCAAGGGCATTTACGGCCGCGAGATGTACGAGACCTGGTACATGATGACCGTTATGCTCCAAAGTGGGCTCGACATCAGCCCGGTCATCACTCATCGCTTCCACTATTCGGAATTCCAGCGTGGTTTCGACGTGATGATGTCGGGCCACAGCGGCAAAGTGATCTTGAACTGGGCCTCTTGATACGAAGAATGACAGGAAGATAAATGACAGGAAGATGAGCTGCAGTTCCTATCTTCCTGTTCACCATTTTCCTGTCCACTACTCGCATTGCCTGGTTGGCCGGATTCGGCACAATAGGCAAGGCAAAGTGACACAAGCCAGTTCGCTCCGGTTGGGGCGGGGAGACCGTCATGGATGACCACGATGAACCTTTATTGGATGTAGTCGGCTTGGCCAAGACCTACGGTCGACGCAAGGTCGTGGATGGCGTTGATCTGTACGTCGGCCGGCAAGAGATCATTGGATTGCTCGGCCCAAACGGCGCCGGCAAGACTACCTGCTTTCGCATGATCTGTGGCTTAATCGAACCGGATCGAGGCCGCGTTTTCTTGAACGGCGTCGAAGTCACGAATTGGCCGATGTTCAAACGTTGCCGTGACGGGCACATGGGTTATCTCGCTCAGGAGTCCAGCGTCTTCCGCAAACTGAGCGTAGAACAGAATTTATTGGCGATCATGGAATTGATCGGCATGGATCGCAAAACGCGCCGCCGACGTTGCGGCGAGTTGCTCGATGATTTCGAGATCAAGCACCTGCGAAAATCCAAAGCGGCGAAGCTGTCGGGAGGGGAGCGGCGACGACTCGAAATCGCCCGCTGCCTCGTGTCCGACCCCGAAATCATCATGCTGGACGAGCCCTTCGCGGGGATCGACCCCGTGACGGTGCAAAACATTCAAGTCATTATCCGCCGCCTGCGCGACGACGGATTGTCGATCTTGATTACCGATCACGCCGCACGCGAGATCCTGCAAGTGACCGACCGCTGTTATGTCATCAACAAGGGAACGGTGCTTTTCGACGGCACTCCCGCAGAAGTGTTGGCTCATCCGGAAGTAAAGCGGATTTATCTCGGCGACCTCGATACCGGCGAATCAGGCCCACCGCCACCCCATTTTCGCCCCAGTACCCCGCGCCCAGACGACCTTGCGGCATTACCCCTGCGACGGGCTAGTCACGACAGATCGGACGTGGATGTGGACTAGTGGTCTGTAACTCTTGGATTGATGGATGGGAGGGCGAGGCTCCTGCCGAGCCGGATTTGGTTGCAGCTCGGCAGGAGCCTTGCCCTCCCGAATGACATCCCTCATTCCACAATTGACAGTGCACTAGTCCCCGTGGCGAACACGCTCCGCCATGCGGTCACGTTCGCAGCGCAATAAAAAAGCGCCCTCCCGTGAGGACGCTTCTTGATTCAACGTTATTGACGAGTTTCAAGTTACTTCTTGGTGGCAACCTTGAAACCGGCCTTTTCGAATGCTTCGTTGCTGAACAGCATCTTCACCTGGTCTTCGGAGCTGGCCTTTTCCACTTTGCCTTTGCAATTCGGGCAGCAGAACGTGACTTCGGCGCCGTTCACGGTTACTTTTTGTTCCGCGTTGAGCGCTTTGCCGGTTAGCGGGCACTTTTCCTGCTTCGCTTGCTTGGTGGCAACCAACTGGTGATTCGCAGCGACGGCATTCTTTTCGGCGTCGAATTTCTTTGGGCAGTTCATACAGCAGAAGAATACCTGGCCGCCCTTGTAATCGACTCCGGTTCCGGCCTTGGCCGCATTCTTCGGAGCCACGACGCACTTGACGCCCTCAAGTTTGATCTCATCGGCGGCGTAAACGGTGAGGGCCAAAAGGGCCACGGACGAAGCACACAACAAAATACTGCGAATTCTCATGGCGGCGATCCTTTAAAAAGTGGCATGCAACTCGACGCACTTTGTGCATCTCCACTAAGTTGCGGTTGCCCGGTTTGCGTTGAATGTGACGCGTTACCTTTGGTTGGCGGCGATATTATCGGCGTCCCCAACAGTAAAAGTCAACGGGATCGACACAGATTCCAGGACAATTCTCCTTCCGCCGCTGCACCGACGAGTGGCCTCCATCGCATTCAAACACAAGTCGCAAGTGCTTCAAAACCTCGCTTATCCGATATCACGGGACTTGCCAGAGGTTATGCGATAGCGTCGGTCTGTGTTTCAATTCACAATGGCTGAGGGCTAACGGAATCGGCGGAAGAAGTTGTTCGGAATTCCGCTGTTCGCTTCCTGCGAGATCGGTAATGGATAGTCTCCAGTTGATTTGCAACTTGGGAGTCGGTTTGTGCGTCGCGGCGGTCGCGTTGTTGAACCGGGACAACTACGTCTCCGCGATCGACTTCGTCGAACAAGACCTGCACGACCGGTTGCGCAGCCTGCGGCTGCCAACTCGAAACCTGCGAGTGCGAATCCAAACCTGGTTGGCGATCGTGGGGGGAACATTTTGCGCGTTGTGGATTGCTTTGGCCGCGCCAGTCTTGTCGACTTTGGTCGCGGTGCTGCTGGCGGCTGGACCGTGGTACCTGGTTCGTCGGCTCGCGCAACAGCGTCGCCGCAAGATCGAAGACCAACTCGCCGACGCAATGGTGATGTTTTCGAGCGCGATTCGTGCCGGGCTATCGATTCCCCAGTCGATCG
>CAZFLF010000125.1:0-10488 GCA_964519825.1 uncultured Pirellulaceae bacterium
CAAACGCGCGAATCAGGAACCTTCTAGCGCGGCACAGCCGCAGCCAAGGGAGGGCTCCTGCCGAGCCGTGTCCCGGCGCACGGCTCGGCAGGAGCCTCGCCCTCCCGACTTTCGATCAGCGCACGGCTCGGCAGGAGCCTCGCCGGGTGCCACTGTCAAGAGTTCGACGAGGTTTGTGCGATGGGTGACATGGACGAACGTTGTGACGTGGTGTGCCAGACAGATGTTGAAAACCATATATAATTAAGCCGTCGGCAATGTAATGCCAGTGTGGGCTCGTCCGTTTTACTACACCGCCTTGTCAAGCGTGCCAGGGTACTAGGGGGAGGCGTGGTTCCTCAATATTCCGAAGCTTGCCAGACCATCTTCGACCACACAATGGACCCGAACCAATTCGTATGAAGGTGGCCGCGTCTTGGAGAGACGCAACCACTAGGCGGGTCTGTCGGACAACCAAAGAATAATCTATGAGCCAACTATCCCGCTGGCATTGGTTTTTTGGAGCGGTCCTTCTGATCGCCGTTTTGGCAGCCCTGTTCGGCAGGACAGAGGATCAGGACGCAGCGGATCAGGACGCAGGGGCGCTGACCTGGAATTCGTCAAAGATGAGCGCCCTGGAAAAAGAATGGAAATTGCTATGGGACAGTTATGAAAAGGGTCCTGGGGGGGTGCCGGCGAATGACAGCAAGATCAGGTACGGAAATACCGTCATGTCGGTGGAGCGCCTTTTCCGGAAGCGTCTTTCTAAACACGACCTGCGCCAATTGGCCGCGACATCGGAAATGGTGCCAATCCAAGTCGACGAGCATAGTCGTTTCACTAATGACTTGCTCGCATTCATGGTCAAGGCTTTCGTGAAGTTGGGAGACCGCGCGAGCCTGGTATATCTCCTGTCAAAGCGCTGCCCAGACCGGATCTACATTTTCGAGAATATCGAGTATTTCCTGGCTCATCGGGGAACCCGTCTCAAGGACCCGATTCTGATCCTGGGCGAAGCCTACTCACAGTGCCAAGTGCCCGAAACGCGTCACACGCTCGCCGCGGCCCTCCGCAGAAGCTTTGCCGGCCATGGAGTTCCCGGCAATGACGACGCGGAATTCGTTAGCAATGCGATGCGGTGGTACAACAAAGAGAAAGGCCGTCTGACCGTTAACCAGAATTACTATAGGAATGAAAGCGTCGGCTTGCTTCCGATCGAATCGTGTGAGAGTCATCCTGAGTTCTATGACAACCCGCCGAAGGGGGCCGAACTGCTTTTCCGGGTGAAACCCGTTTCGGAATAATCGAATCGGCCACGGCTATGAGCAGTAGTGGCATCTCGGAAGCACCGCGGATCGCAAGTGACGGCGCTAGGATGCGGGCGGCGTGTCGGTGTGGCCGTCGCGAAAGAGCTGGGACAGTCGACTGCGGTGGGTTGGCTCCCCTTCGTCGCGGAGAATTCCCCAACGGCTGGCCTGCCAGGTGTGCCTCGTAGACACATCCATGGCGGTCAACCAACCACTCCGCCAACAAGCGGTATCAATACACATTGCAAAACCCAGATCGAGTATTTCTCCTTGAACTTGCTCCGTGTGCCCCACCACCACTGGTTTGCCAGAAACGTGCGGCCGCATCCTGTCCGGTTCGAAAAGCGCCCAGCGCAATTGGTAGCCGGGTTGCAATGGCATCGGCAGGTCTGGCAGATAATTGGCGTGTGTAAAAATATAACCGTTCGTTTCATAGTAAGGACGGCATTCGTCGAGCAGCATCCAATGCTCTTTGGGGAAGTCCGTCAGACTTCCGCCGAAGCGGTATGAGTTCAGTGTGGCGAAACCGCCGCAATCCTCCCAGTAGCGAAGTGCCTGCTCGTTTTCTCTGGCCGCATACAACATCTCTTCGTGGTTTCCTTGGATCAGCACCAACGAACACCGCTGCTTTAGCTCGATAAGCCGGTCGAGGACGTCGCGGGTTTCGGGTCCTTGGTCGATCAAATCGCCCAAGAAAACCAGCTGATCGGTTGGCCTGGGAGCAATGGCGTCAACAAGCGCGTCGAGCGCATGAACACAGCCGTGAACGTCGCCGATGGCAATCAGACGCGCAGCGTCAATGGGCATGATGCTCTCAGGTATTGTCCTCGACGCCGGTCGTGTCGGTGCCAACGGGACTCGCATCCGGCTAATTGAACGAATCTTTGCTGTTGGAGAAGAATAGCAGTGGTACCCACTCGTAGGGCATCTGAATTCGTCTCGGCGAGGTACGAAATCCTCCGTTCGCAACGTTCGCCGACTTCGGCACGCCGAAAATTGGAAGACCTAGGCCGGTGCTCTACGAAGCCGAAACGTCACGGATAATCGGCGTGCTCGCGGAATGGGTCGATTCGAGCGGGCTGCCTTTTTGAATCACACGAAAAGAAAGAAAAGCTGTCGCAACGTAAACGGCGGTCATCCGTCTTACCGATTTTCACGCCCGCCATTCTAACGCCCCTGCCAATCAGGCGGGCAAGTCTAAACTGCGGATCGGAAGTGACGCGGCGGCTGGCCTTGCGAACTCGCGGCATTGAATTCCATCCGTGTGACTCAATCCGTGTGCGCAGTCTTTCAAAACCAGATTGCACACGGATGGAAGCACACGGATGAAGAGAGGCATGGCATTGGTTGGTGTCCGCCAGCACTGGAGAAATGGATCATCAACGACATGGTCGAACTGCTGCCGATTCTGAGCTACAACACGCGGCCGCAGAATAAATTTCAATTAGACTCACCCACCCCCGCCGCCGTTATCTTCCCCAGGGGGGATCGCAGCACGACATCCACACGACATCCAGACAGTCTGAAATCCTAGCGCAGAAATCCAGACAGTCTGAAATCACGGTGCCGATGCCGCGGTTCTTGGCTTCACCGGCGTCATGACTTCATGCAGAAAGGGGACAGGTCGGACAGGTCCATATATCTCCACCGGTTATATGGACCTGTCCCCTTTTCTTTTGGTTGAAATGTCTCGCTTCGGACGACTTGTTGGGACTGTTCGTCACATTTCGGCGATCCAACCAGCGCGCGTCGGTGTGTCGGACGTGTGTCGGACCGACGCGCGCAGGATTGCTCAAAGGATTCACTTCCGTGGTAAAGCTCACTTTGTGTTAACCTGCGGGAACGTAGTTCGATATCGTTGCGGGGACGGTCAGAGCACGCGCGTCAGGACGAAGGCGCCGCGGTACCGAGGCGCGGGCAGTTCGCCCGTGCCCACGATGTCGCCCCGATCGTTGATGTCCCCGACGTCGAGGAGCTTCGAAAAGGGCGAGTTCGGCGGATCCAAATTGCTGATGTTGCTGCCGCCACTGATGCTGAAAATCCAGGGGTAATAAGAAGAAGGAGGATCGAAGACCATGAAGCCCGTGTTGCCAACGGCCGCGCCGGACTCGTTGAGTGTCACATCATAAAAGAGTCCCCCAAAATAAGAGATTCCCCCAAAAGGGCTGCGGAAGGGGAACGTCCAAATGCCTTCTTCCCAGATAAAGGGGGCGTAGAGGGCGGGTTGTCCCGGCGATCCTGGCGGTTGGTAAACGCCAGCAATCTGGCCCGAATCATTAATGTCGGGGTCGCGCAAGAAGCCGGTGGTCTGCCCCGGCGGCAGGCCGATGTCGATAAACTCTCCATCACGACGATAGAGGTAGACCCTGGCGTCGAGAATGCCAACCACATCTCCCAGGTTGTTGATGCCCGTCGCCCGATCGGCGTCCCTCGGTATCAATTCGATGCTGCCGCCTCGATACAGGAAACTGCCACCGACGTCATCGGCAATGATGCCCACAACCTCGCCGGCATCATTCATGTCTAGAGGCTTAAGATTGGCCCCCAGCTCGATCAGGGCCGGAGTCTGCCCGTATTGATAGATGAAGCCGGAGACCACTTCGCCATTCTGGTCGTAGCGCGTGCCCGCGATTTGTCTGGAGTCATTGATGGCCGCCACGGAGAGGTAGTCGCCGCCGCTGACGCCGATCAACGGAGTCAAGTCGGTGACGACGCCGCTGCGCTCCACGAGGAACAGGTACGATGCCTGCGTGGCAGAATCATAACCGTCGACGACGACGTCGCCGAGGTTGTTGATGGCCGCGGCGGTGCTAGAAGTGACCCCGTAAGATTCCAGTAAGTCGCCGAGATTGGTGATCGTGTAGTCACGCGCGCCGAGCTTGAGCGCTTTGTCTTCGCCGATCTTCACGTCGGGCCAGCTCTCGCGCGGGTCGCCCAGGTCGAGGTCGGGCAGCGTGCCGGCATCGCGATCGAAACCGGCGACGCGAACCTGCACGCGGCCGGTCCAGAGCGGGATCGTGACGACGAAGTCGGCCGCGCCGTAGGGGACGACCGCTTCGCGGCGGAAGTGCTCCCCGAAACTCGGCCCAGCCATTTCGGAATCGATCCTGAGCAAGACCGCGTCGTCGCCGTAGTCCAGGGCGGTCCAGTCGATCGACACGTGGACGTCGAAGGAATGGATGTAATCTGGCAGGTCCTTGAGGAAGTCCGAGGCACTGTCCGGGTCGCGGTTTTCGAGCAGGTAGCGCGACTCGGTCCACTGAGAATAGACGTTCGCGGCGCCCTCGGACGCCGGCGTGACCGTCACGCCCTCGTTGTAAAGGTCCGTCTCGAACTCGCTCCAGAAGGCCGGATCGGCGAGCACGTCGATGTCGCGGAGGAAGCCCGGCGTTGATTCCAGGTCCGTCGAGGTATTTTGGGCAGCGGCGCCGCCCAGAGGAGTATCGGGATCAATCTTGAAGGGCGCCGTCGCCGACCAGGCCAGCACCGAGCCGTCGCCGTTGAAGTCGTAGCGCGGGTAGAGGTAGTCGTCATCGGTCGCGACGACGCCGTTGAAATTGAGGTCCTTCTTGACATGATCGCCCCCGTCCAGGGCGACGCTCAGCCCGGCCTCGAGGAATTTATCGCTCTGGAGCTGGAGGTAGGCATCGCGCCAGGCGCGGAAGTCGCGCATGGTGATCTGCCCGTCGCCCCGGGGCTCATCGGCCGTGGATACCTGCGTTACGGCGTGCCCGGTGAGAGGATCGACGCGGAGATTTCCGTCTGGGCTACCGTCGTCCACATCGACGAGTGCGCGCTGGATGCTCTTGGTGGCGTCGTCCGTGACCAGGTCAATGCCCAGGGCGGCGGAGAAGGCGTCGATCATGGGCGCTGGAGTCTGGTTCACGATGGAGGCCGGATAAGGCGACTCGACAGCTCGAAGCTGCGTGGTGCGCGTGAACTGCGGCTGCGTCAGCAGCGTGCGAATCTGCGCGACGGTCAGATCGGGATCCAGGGTGAGCAGATAGCCGATGAGCCCGGTGACCTGGGGCGCGGCCATCGAGGTGCCGTCGTACGTGAGGTAGTTCGAGTAGTCTATCGGGTCTTCGTCGAACCCCCCGTCGCCGTCATCGTCGATGCTCGTGATGGGGTCTTCATCGAAGAACCCGTCGCCGTCGTCGTCGATACTGGGAATGTTGATAGGGTCTTCATCGAAGAGCCCGTCGCCGTCATCGTCAATGCTAGGATTAATAGGGTCTTCATCGAACAGGCCGTCGCCGTCGTCGTCGCGAATGATGTTGGTGCCCACGGTGCTGAGGATGCGGCCTCCCGGCGCGGACACATCGCCGCCCACGTTGGAGAAATCGCTCTTGGTGTATTGCCAGGCGTAGCTTGGAGTCGGAACCGCGGAATTCGCGACCAGCCCGTCAACCGATTCGACGACCAGGATGTTGGGCGAGTTGGGCGAGGCGCCGTTGGCGTTGATCAACGTGCCGCCCAGGCCGGCCCAGCCAAAAGGACTGGCCCACTGCGCATCGACTTCGTTGGTAAAGCCGAGATTCGAATCGTTTCCCGCGGAAGCGACGATGATCGTATCCGGGTGAAGGGCCGCGACTTGCCGGACCAGGAGTCCCTCCTGCCGGGCAAGGGTCTGCCGCGCCGACGAAGTATTGGGATCGACCGTGCTGGAGCCGTAGCCCAAGCTGATGTTGATTACTGAGAAATCCCATTTCCTCATCATCTTGGTCAGGTCCTCGATTAACAAAGCCGACGACCTCATGCGCGCGGAAACGCCGATGAAGTGGCTCAAGTTGGCCGCGGGCGCCGGATCCCGCTCGACCAAGGGATTGATGCCCTCCACACCGATGCTGTTGTCAAAGTTGGCGCCGATGATGCCCGCGACGTGTTGTCCGTGGCCGCCCGCTCCCGGGTTGCTCGTTGCCCCGAGTCGCAAAAAGAGTTCGATACCAAACGGCCCGCCCCATCGCCAGGTGCGGAGCCCGGCGACGTCGGCGTCCGGATGGTCGTTGGCGCCATCGTCATTCATGTCGTTGAAACCGCTATCGAGCACGCCGGTAATCGGATGCTCTTCCTGCCCGTAGCCGAAGTCGTTGAGGCTCCACATCTGCGGGGCGCGGACGGCTTCCAGGCCCCAGTTACCGTCGAGGCCGCCGGCCACATCGGACGGCGGACTTGACCACACCCAAGCATTCCCGGCCGAATCCTGGGCAATCGTCGGCGCCGGCAGGCTCGTCGTCTTCAGGGCCACGTCTTGCACGGCCAGGGCCACGGCGGGATGGCTGTTGAGAGTCGCCAGGGCGCTGTCCAGGCCGCTGAAGTTGCCGGTGTCAGGGATGCCGATCAGCACCAGGTCGATGTCCGTCATCGCGCCGATGATGCGTGCGTCCAGCGACTGCAGCAGCGTATTCACCTGGCCGACCGTGGCCGTATCGGTGAACTGAACCATCAAGCGGGTGCGGGAGGTCTCCAGCCCGGTCCCCTCGGGACGATCATCTAAGGACAGGTCATCCACAGAGGCATCAGGGAAAGCCACGTCCGGAATGTGCAAGTTGGCGGGATCATCCACCGCGCCCCCCAAGAGGCCGCTGGCGATTGTCACCACGAGCGGGCCCGATGCCGGACTGGCGTTACCGGCGGCATCTTCCGCCACGACGGTGATCGCATACACACCGTCGTCCTTCGACGCGGCTCCGAAGGACCAGGAACCATCCGGGGAGGCGACCACCGTGCCTTCTCGGCTCCCTTGGAAAAACACGTTCACGAGGATTCCCGGCTCAGCGGAACCCGTAACCTGGAGCGTGTCGTCGGTCGTGATCCCATCTCCCAGCACGCCGCTGTCTGCGGAAAAACTGGCGACCGTGGGGGATGGCGGCGGCGTGGCGTCCAGTGTCAACCGCAGGCCAAAGAGAGCCTGCGCACCGCTGGCCGTGGACACAAAAACCCCAATCTTCGCCGCACCTTCTGTGAAGGACGAAAGGAGTCGCGGATCGAGCTCGAAGCGGCCTTCGGCGTCCAGCGAGAGCGGGAGCACGTCATCCCGATTCACGCGTACCTTGGCCGTTGGAATGCCGGCTCCGCCGAGCGCCACTTGCCCCTGCACTCGGGAATCATTCGTCACGCCGTCCATCGCCGATGCGCCCGAGTCATTGGCCAGCGCCAAAGCAACGGGGAGCGATGGCGAGGGCTGATTGAGATTATTGATGAGCGCGAGCGCATCAGACGGGGCGACAAAACCGTCGCCATTGACGTCCCAGTATGCGGCCGTGGGGGAGTCATTGTCGAAAGGCTCCGTCAATTCTCTAGCCCCGAGCGAATTCAGAGAATTAATAATGAGGAGCGCGTCGATCGGAGAGACATAAACGTCGTCGTTGACATCCAAATTGAAAAGCGGATTCTGCCAGTCTCCCGCCAGGAGGTGACGAGTTTCCAGTCGCTCAAAGAACAGCGCACGCTTTCGTTGGGCCTGGTGGCATTGAGAGGTCAATTTCCCGCGAGCTTGGGACGACCGTGGTTTGCAATTGTATGGGACTAGGGCGCGAAGTCGTCGCATCATGGCAGGTCTTCCTGGGGAGTCGGCGTTGCCAGCAGAGATTTCGCTTCACTGGAACGGACGGGTTCAGATTTGGTTTTTTTGTTTTTTCGGTTGTGGAATGGACGGGTTCAGATTTGGTTTTTTTGTTTTTTCGGTTGTGGTAACGCGAGAACGGCCGAAGTGACGCCCAAGAAACAAATAAACCAAATCTGACCCCCGTGCTTGCACAGCTCGTCGTACACCAGCGGCAGCAACTGCTCGGCCGCCGACGGATCGCCGGATTCAATCTGGCTCAGAATCTTGGTGACGTCGGACATGACGGGGTTCGATGACAAACGATTGTGAGCCGATTGTACTCCCGCCACGACTCAATTACTTGCCTAGAAACTCAAACGATCGCACCTCATTCAGCGCAACCAGCACACTTCAATTCACCAGAACTTCATCCGTGAAGTTCAGCGTACCAATCTTGGCGACATCGTCGTCGTCGCTCGTCGTAGCGACGCCGTTCACAGTACGAAGCGACATCGTCACCGCTGATCAGGGGTCGGCATTACGGACGAAACGATGATTCTCGTGCGACTCCTTTTCACCCGCCTCATCCAGTTGACAAGCTTCGCGGTGAGGCCATTAACCGCAGGGCGCTAGCCCCGGTTTGAGTGTGTACCAGGTTCCAACCGGCGCCCTGCGGCTGATTCTTACACCTAATTCTTCCGAGCTGGCTCTTTCATTAGAATTTTATACCCCCTCAAAAATGCTATCTCGAGAGGCTTGCCATGAATTCGGACGATCCAATCGCCCTTTTTGTTACGTGGACCGTTTATGGCACTCATCTTCAGGGCGATGAACGCAGTTGGCGACGGCGAGGGCACGGCCATCAACCGCCTCAGCCGCAACTGGAACGTTGGCATCGCGAGCGACTGAAGCATCCCATCATTCTCCTTTCTCCCGATCAACGAGCCGTTGTCGAAACAGAGTGCCAAAGACACTGCGATCATCGACATTGGTGATTGTGGGAGGTCAGTGCTCGCACGAACCATGTGCATGTTGTGGTGACCGCCCGCGACTATTCCGGCAAAGAGGTCCGCGATCAATTAAAAGCCAATTGCACGCGAGGACTCCGCGACCAATGGGAAGTGTTTCGTAACCGGCCCGTGTGGTCTGTGGGCGGCGATTGGGAATGCATCAACAGCGAAGTCGATCTGGAATCGGTGTGCGCGTATGTTCGTGAGGCGCAGGATCGAATGGAGTTCAATTAGCCAGAATCAGCCGCAGGGCGCCCCGGTTTGGAACCTGGTACACGCTCCAACCGGGGCTAGCGCCTGCGGCTGATTCATTTTCTTCCCAACCGGGGCTAGCGACTCTCTTCTTCACGACTGATCTGCTACCTCTCCTTTTAATAGGACATCGGCCTCGGCACGGATTGCGCAGCTCAGAGGGCCGGCGTTCCAGGCGGGACGATAAATGTGTGCTGGATCGTTTCTTGTTGGAAACCGATTACTTCGGGAAAGCGCAGCCCGAGCAATAGTTGCACGTCGAAGATTTCTTCCACGGCGGTCTGGAACTCCAGGAAAGCAATGACTTGGCCGCTCCGTAAGTCCACGACCGCCACGCCGCATTTCAACTGATCTCTTCGTTCGGCCAGCGGCACGCCGTCCATCGCGGAAGTTTTTCGAATCTTGGACAGGCCGATAAACGCATACGGCCCGCACATTGCCAAGCCGCGCGCGAAGCCCGGCAGTTCCGCAACCGTCTGCCGCTGGCCGCTGTCGGCATCGATGGGCACGAGTTGTCCGGTCCCGGATTCCAACAGCCAGAGGCGGCCGTCATGCCAGCGCGGCGAGTGCGGCATCGACGGGCCGCGGGCAACGATCGCGGCGCTGGTCACATCGATCAGACAACCGCCGTGGGGCTTGTTGGCCCGCCAACCGTCCGGCTTATTGGTTTCGCCCAGGGCGGTGACATAGCGCGGCTCACCATTCACAATCGCCAATCCATTCAGATGACAGCGGTCCTCGGCGGCCAGGGCAGTGATGAATGGCGGTTGCCAGCGCGGCACGAAGCTGTAATCGGAGTGCAGCGTGCAGAGGCATGAGAAGCGCGTGCTGGCGCACCACAATTCGACCCCGTTCGCTCGCCCAAGCCATTTCGTGCACGCCGATGTCGCCGGTGACATGGGAGGAGCGCGGCACAAAACAAGCGTCGTGCCTGCCCGCCGGCTCGATCTGCGGGGCGATGTCCGGGGCGTTGCGCAGCAGCCAGATCTGATCGCGCGTCCCCAGCGCCAGCCGCCGCTCGTCAACGGCGATGCCCATCGGCCGCTCGAAGGTGCGCACCAGCATCGACAGCCCGGCTCCCTCACCCCCGACCCCTCTCCCCAGAAGGGAGAGGGGAGGTTGGGCGCGCACCACCAGCAGCTTGTTGGCCTGGTAGGTGCTCACCAGGAGTGACGCGCCGAGCTGCTGGTTCGAGGCGCAGTCGCGAAGCCGGCGAACTCCGGCGAGGCTGTCGCCGACGTGTTGAAGTCGAAGTCAGTGACTTGAAGAAAGTCTGCATCCACATGGGAATCTCCTTCGCGAGGTTGGCCTGCGATACAATCGTGGACATCGTTCCCGGCGCGCAAACCGAGCGCCGGGGCCGGGGTACCCGCTACAAGCGGGTCGCGGGCCG